>CBDTVS010000141.1:0-5468 GCA_965364245.1 uncultured Gammaproteobacteria bacterium
CAATGATCCAGTCCCGGTGAGATGGGTTTCCTGTGGGTCGGACTTCAGTCCGACAGACCCATGGATCACGCCAACGCGTCGAGCGCCTCCGTGAGCCGCGTAACGCTGATCACCTCCATGCCCTTCACGCCGCCCTTCGGCGCGTTGCCGCGCGGCACGATGGCGCGCTTGAAGCCGTGCTTGGCGGCCTCCTGCAGCCGCTCGGGGCCGTTCGGAACCGGGCGGATCTCGCCGGCCAGGCCGACCTCGCCGAACGCGACCAGGTCGTCGGGCAGCGGCCGGTCGCGCAGGCTCGAGACCATCGCCAGCAGCAGCGCGAGGTCGGCGCCGGTCTCGGTGACGCGCACGCCGCCGACCACGTTGACAAACACGTCCTGGTCGCTCGCCTGGATGCCGCCGTGGCGGTGCAGCACCGCGAGCAGCATCGCCAGGCGGTTGCCGTCGAGGCCGACGGCGACGCGGCGCGGGCTGCCGAAGCTGCTCGCGTCGAGCAGCGCCTGGATCTCGAGCAGCAGCGGTCGCGAGCCGTCCCAGACCACCAGCACCGCGCTGCCCGGGGTCGGCTCGCCGCGCCGGTTGAGGAAGATCGCCGACGGGTTGCGCACCTCGCGCATGCCCTGCTCGGTCATCGCGAACACGCCGAGCTCGTTGACCGCGCCGAACCGGTTCTTGGTCGCGCGCAGCATCCGGTAGCGGTCGTCGTTGCGCCCCTCGAGGTAGAGCACGGTGTCGACGATGTGTTCGAGCACGCGCGGCCCGGCCACCTCGCCGCTCTTGGTGACGTGGCCGACCAGGAACACCGCGCAGTTGCTCTGCTTGGCGTAGCGGGTCAGCCAGGCGGCCGACTCGCGGATCTGCGTCACGCCGCCCGGGGCGCCGCTGGCCTCGGCGACGCGCAGCGTCTGGATCGAGTCGACGACCATCACCTGTGGTGCCTCGCGCACCGCCTGGCCACAGATCGTCTCGACATCGGTCTCGGCGAGCAGGCGCAGGCCGTCGCCGGCGAGACCGAGACGGCGCGCGCGCAGCGTGACCTGCTGCGGCGACTCCTCGCCGGTGACGTAGAGCGCCTTGCGCTTCTCGCCCATGCGGCACAGCGTCTGCAGCAGCAGCGTCGACTTGCCGATGCCGGGGTCGCCGCCGACCAGCACCACCGAGCCGGGCACCAGCCCGCCGCCCAGCACGCGGTCGAACTCCTCGCTGGCGGTGTCCAGGCGTGGCACGTCGTCGAGGTCGACCTGGTCGAGGCGCAGCACCTCGGCCTGGGCGCCGGCGTAGCCGACCTTGCGTTTGCCCGCCTTCGGGGCGCTCACAGCAAGGCCCGCGGGCGCCGCCTCGATGCTGTTCCAGGCGTGGCACTGGGGACACTGCCCCTGCCATTTGCTGAAGCCCTCGCCGCATTCGCTGCAGAGGTAATCGAGTCGCTCGCGTGCCATCAGTGGTGGTTCCCACAGCCGCAGGATGCGGTCCGCGTCATTCTAGCGGAGCGGGGTGGGTGGTGGTGTCGTGGAAACCTGGACCGGTCGCCCTGATCGATCGGCGCATTTAAGGGAAGGGCGCTGTCGGACTGAAGTCCGACCCACAGGGGGCAGGATCTGGGTTTTTCGGCGGGTCGGGCGTGATCCACAAACTAGATTGGACCGAAGTCCGACCTACAGGAAGGCGGCCGGTCTGGATGTGGGTCGGGCTTCAGCCCGACAGTCCGGCGAGCATGGCGCTCAACCCGGCAGGCAGCCCTCGCAGCCGTTGCACAGCGGCGCGGTGATGCGGTCCTCGAGTTCGATGCGCGTCGCCAGCACCTCGCCCACCGCGGAGAGGTCGTCACTGAGGTCCGGGCCGAGCTCGCAGTGATCCTCGCAGTTGTACTTGTCGTTGAAGCCGAGCAGGGCGTCGGTGGTCGCGGCGACCTCGGGATAGAGCTTGCCAGCCATCTGCCAGACGCCGCCCTGGCAGTCGCTGTCGTTGCGGATCGACTCGTAGAGGCCGAAGTGGCCGGTGGCCGCGTAGTCGACTAGCAACTGGCAGAAGTTCTGCAGCTGTTCCGGATTCGGCGTGCGCTTCTTCTCACCCGGCGAGGTGCCGGCCAGGCGGTTGAGCTGGACCAGCAGTTCGCGCCGCTCCTCGAGCAGTTCGCGCACCATCTGCTGGGCGCGAGTGAGCTGCGTGTCGGTTTGGGTCATCGGGATTCCATGCTCGACGTGGCACCGGCAGCGCGCCGGCGAACGAACCTTGGCACAGGTCGACGACGTCGGGCAACGGTTGCCGCCTTGACCCGTCGTGCCTCTGGCCGGATGCTCGGGGCACTCCGGGTCACCTCAGACGGCGATGATGAAACGCGCGCTCTTCCCCGATCCGCCGCGCGGCTTCCCGGGCCGCCGCTGGGTCAACATCGGCCTGCGTACGCTCCACCTGGTCGGCGTGGCCGGCATGGGCGGCGGCTGGTTGTACGGCGCCGAGCCCTCGGCCTGGCAGCCCTACCTGTGGCTGGTGCTCGCGACGGGCGTGGCGATGGTGGCGCTGGAACTGCCTGTGGTTGCTGCAGCTGCGCGGCCTGGCGGTGGTGGCAAAGCTCGGCCTGGTGGCGCTGGCGCTCCACCGCCCCGATGCGACGCCGTGGCTGCTGGTGGGCGTGATCGTCCTGTCGTCGGTGTTCGCGCATGCGCCGGCCGACGTGCGCTACTTCTCGCCGTTCCCCGGCCGGCGCATCGAGCGCCTGTGAGCGTGGCCCGGGTCAGGCCGGGCGCGGTACGTTGACGATGCCTTCCATGGTCGAGTACTCGCCACCGCCGAGGCGGCCGAGCGGGTCGATGCGGGCCGCGTCGATCTTGGTGCGGCCCTTCGCGTCGGTGGTCACCGCTGCGTCGTCGACGTAGATCGCCCTGACCAGGCCAAGCAGCAGCGTCTGCTTCGCGTTGCCGATCTCGCGAATCTCGTAGCGCTCGCAGGCGAACGCGACGCGGCAGTCCTTGAGCCGCGGCAGCGTGAAGCCCTGGAACGGGACGGTCTGCAGTCCGAGGCGCGCGACCTCCGAATCGCCGTAGTCGAGCGTCGCCGAGCTCTCGGTCATCGGCTGCGCCTGCTCGCGGTGGGCGATGTGGATCACGAAGTGACCGCGCTGCTCGATGTTGACCCGCGTGTCCTTCGGGCTGCCGTCGGGCTTGCGGCCGATCGAGAGCATCACCAGCGGCGGGTCGCTGCAGACCGCGTTGAAGTACGAGAAGGGCGCCAGGTTGAAGTCGCCGCTGGCGTTCTCCGACAGCACCCAGGCGACCGGGCGCGGCACGATGGTCTGGGTCATCGTGAAGTAGGCCTGGTTGGGTGAGAGTTCGGCGAGATCGAAGTACATGACGCGGCCCCGTGGTTTGCTCGCGAGCATTCTAACCGAGGGCGCCCGCGCCATTCGCTCGCGACGCCCGGGGCCGGTTAGACTCGGCACGATGACATCGACCGAGGGCCGACAGATGCGTTACCTGATCCTGTTGATGGGCCTTGCCTTGCCGTTCGCTGCGTTCGCCGCGACCAAGGGCGAGGAGGCGAACCTCGCCGAGCGCGTGGCGCGCGCGGCATTCACCGCCGCCGAGAAGAGCGTGATCGAGGAGTACTTCGGGCGCCCGGCCAGCGCGGATAGCGGCGATGCCGAGGAGGAGTCGAACGGCAAGGGTGGCAAGTCGAAGAAGATGCCGAAGGGTCTGGCCAAGCGCGACAGCCTGCCGCCCGGGCTCGAGAGGCAGCTGGAGAAGAACGGCACGCTGCCCCCGGGACTCGCCAAGCGCGACCTGCCCGCGGACCTCACCCGGCGTCTGCCCAGGCGCGAAGACGGCACCGAGCGGGTGATCGTCGACTCCGACGTGGTGCTGATCGAGGCCGCGACCGGCGTGGTGCTCGACATCCTGCGCGGCGTCGCCGGCTCCGGAGGCTAAGCGACCAGCGCGTCGACCAGGAACTGCCCGCACAGCAGCACCGCGACCAGCGCCAGCGCGTGGCGCAGCCACCGCCGGTAGGTTTCCGCCTCGATGCGGGCGCGCAGGCGCATGCCCAGCCACAGCGCGACGCCCGCCGCGACGACCAGCGGCAGTGTGCCCACCAGCAGCGAGCTGTCGATCACCCCGGCGATGCCGAACGTGGCGAGCTGCGCGACCTTGCCGCTCATGAAGCAGAGGTTGAACAGCTGCACCATCGCGGTGGTCGCCATGCCGAGCTCGAGGGTGAAGATCACCAGCAGCGGCACCATGACGTTGACCGTGCCCGCCGAGAACCCGGCCGCGAGCCCGAACAACAGGTAGCCGAGCTGACGGTGGCGGGCCAGTTGCGCGAGGTATTGGCCTCCGGTCCGGCGCGGCACGAGGTAGAGCACGATCATGCCGGCCAGCAGCAGGCGGAACGGGCCGGGATCGGTCACCATCAGCACCTGCGTGCCGAGCACCGTGCCGAGCAGGATGTAGGGCACCAGCGGCCAGTGGGTGCCGATGCTCTCGCGCCAGCGCCCGCCGTGCAGGATGCTCGGGATGTTGACCGCGAGCGTCGGCAGCAGCGTCAGCAGGATCGCGCTGCGCACGTCGGTGACCAGCGCCAGCAGCGGCGTGGCGACCATCGGGAAGCCGAAGCCGAGCGTGCCGTGCACCAGTCCGGAGACGAAGACGATCGCGCAGGCGACCAGCAGCAGGGCAAGGGGCAGGGTGGTGAATTCGGGCATCGCCGGCTCGGGCAGGACCTGCCGGCAGCATAGCAGCGGGGAGCGGGGCGGATGTGCCGGAGCCAGAAACACGAAGCCCGGCATCCTTGCCGGGCTATTCCCTGTGTGCCGACGTCCTGTCGGGGTTCCGCGTATCCTTACCTTGCACTCGATACTATGCGCGTTGCTGCGGCGCGCCAATTCGTAAATCTACGTATTCTGCAGCGCCGGTTCGCGACCCTCGAACTCGCGGTAACAGGCCACGAGCGACGCCATCAGGCGCAGCTTCCCCGCGTGGCTCATGCTGGTGATCTCCTGGAAACGTTCGCGCAGCGGCCGGTCACGCAACGGCGTCAGCGGGCACGGCTCGGCGCAGCCGAAGGGGCACTCGACCGCCAGCCCGAACAGCATCGCGTCGAGCTCGTTCTCGTCCATGTGCTGGTAGTTGGCAAGTCGGCAAACAGACATCCTGTCCGTCCTCGTAGAAGGGGGGATCAGCCGGGCGCGGCCGCCAGGGCGGGCAGACGGCCCTCCTTCCACTCCGCGCAGCCGTAGTGGCGGGCGGCCAGGCGCAGCTTGGTCTCGCGGTCGAGGCCCACCAGCAGGTCGTAGACTGCCGACAGGCTCCCTTGATGCAACTCCAGCAGCGGGCACTCGTGCTTGGCGAGGCCGAGCGGGCAGCCGACCGCCAGCCCGAACAGGTAGGCGGTGAGCGCCTGGTCGCTCATGCTCGCGTAGTCGCTGAGGCTGGTATCCATCGCCGTCCACCTGAACCTGCCACGCATTTTCCGTGCGG
>CBDTVS010000142.1:0-5457 GCA_965364245.1 uncultured Gammaproteobacteria bacterium
GAGCAGGTGCCGGTCCGCCGTGCTTGCGCGACGGCCCACTGGCGTTGCCGCGCGGCGCGCCGTGCCGGCTGGTTCCGGATTGCGGTGGACGCCCGCCACGCCCGCGACCACCACCACCGCCGCCGTTGGGTATCGGCTCCGGGCGGATCGAGGGGTCGGGCGCGAAGCCGTCGACCACATGCTTCGGCAGGTCGCGCTTGAGCAGGCGTTCGATGCCGGCGAGCAGACCGCGCTCGTCGACGCAGACCAGCGATACCGCCTCACCCTCGCGCCCGGCACGACCGGTGCGGCCGATGCGGTGCACGTAATCCTCGGCGACGTGCGGGAGTTCGAAGTTGACCACGTGCGGCAGCTGGTCGATGTCGAGACCGCGCGCGGCGACCTCGGTCGCGACCAGCACCTTGATGCGGCCCTGTTTGAAGTCGGCCAGCGCCTTGGTGCGCGCACCCTGGCTCTTGTTGCCGTGGATCGCCGCGGCGCTGATGCCGTCGCGCTCGAGCTGCTGCGCCAGGCGGTTGGCACCGTGCTTGGTGCGCGTGAAGACCAGCACCTGGCGCCAGTCCCCGGAGAGGATCAGGTGCGAGAGCAGCTCGCGCTTGCGTTCGCGGTCGACCGGGTGGACCACCTGCGCGACCAGTTCGGTCGCCATGTTGCGCCGCGCGACCTCGATCTCGACCGGTGCATCGAGCAGGCGGTCAGCCAGCTGGCGGATGTCGTCGGAGTAGGTCGCCGAGAACAGCAGGGTCTGGCGCTGCTTGGGCAGCAGCGCGATCACCTTGCGGATGTCGTGGATGAACCCCATGTCGAGCATGCGGTCCGCCTCGTCCAGCACCAGGATCTCGACCCGTGACAGGTCGACGGTGCGCTGGCCGGCGTGGTCGAGCAGGCGCCCGGGCGTCGCCACCAGGATGTCGACGCCACGCTTGAGCTGCGCGATCTGCGGGTTGATGCCCACCCCGCCGAAGACCACGGCGCTGCGGAAGGCGAGGTGCTTGCCGTAGGTCTCGACGCTTTCGGCGACCTGCGCGGCGAGTTCACGGGTCGGCGTCAACACCAGTGCGCGTACCGGGCGTCCACCGCCCGCGGGCGGGGCTGCCTGGAGCCGCTGCAGCATCGGCAACACGAAGCCGGCCGTCTTGCCGGTGCCGGTCTGGGCGCCGGCGAGGACGTCGCGCCCTTCGAGGACGACCGGAATCGCCTTGCTCTGGATCGGGGTCGGGGTCGAATAGCCGTGTTCGGTGACGGCACGCACCAGTTCGGCCCTGAGGCCGAGGGAGTCGAAAGACATCGGGTAGTCTCCGCAGCGGGCCTACCCGGGCAGTGCCGGGACGGTCTAGGCGGGAGTCGCTGATTGGGTTCGAAGCGCGCCGGAAGCGGCGCTGCGTCGGCAGGGGCGAGGACCGAAGCTCGCCTTGGTGGGCGCACTATACGCGACGGTTTGGCGATGCACAACGAGATTCCACTCGCTGCACGACTCGATGCACTCGACACGCCTCAGCCGGGAAGGAAGCGGTACTCGCATTTCGCGTGCTGATGATGCACGCAACTCATCTTGCGCACCTCGAAACCCGGTGAGGTCTCCGCGCCCTTCAGCAACCCGTGAAGCGCGCCGTGCAGGAACGTGCAGTGCAGCGCGCTGGGTCGTCCGCGGTCGAACTCCTTGCGGTAGAGATCGACCCTGATCACGTCCCCGATGCGGACCACGCGCGCTAGCGGGTCGATGGCGGGGATCAACAGCCGATCGAACAAGTCGTCATGCCCGGCGATGGCGCCCTGCACCTTCAGGTTCCCGACCAGGTGCCTGCCGAAGCCGAAGCCGATCTGGCGAAACCGCGTCTGATGCTCCTCGTCCGGGATGATCCCCTTGAGTTCGACCAGCCGGCCGGAAATCTTCGGATAGCGACTGAGCAGCGAGAAGATCAGCATCCGGTCGCGAATCTCCTCGTCACCCGCCTCCGAGTCGGGGTTCTTGAAACGCTTCTCGGCTTCGCTCAACGGCGGTGCTTCGCGGCGCTCGACCGGTTTCTCGGTCTCGCTTGGCGTATCCCTGCCGAACCGCGTGACCTCATCGACACCCTCGACCTGCAGCAATTCGCCGTAGACCGTCCCCAGGTCGACTTCAGCGTCGCTCCCGACCTCGAGCTTGAGGCGCTTGTTCCCCGACTTCCCCTCTTCCATGGCCAGGTCCGAGACCTTCAAACCGTTCCTTTTCAATACGGCCATGACCCGGAGATGCACACCGGAAGCCGAGCCCAATTCGAGTACGATCTGGTTTTTCAATTGCCTCCCCCTTGGCCGATCTCCGGCGACCCCATTTCGGTCGCGCACGAGAGATCTCCCGCGTTTATTAGACTCGCGCCGGTCTGCGCGACGCTGCATGCAAGGGGGGACGGAACGGACTGGTGCAACATCATGACGACGTGCACGCTACGGCAATGCTGCCGCTCATCCGACCTGTCCCGGTCGGTATGCGCGGACTCCATACCCCCTGATTCAGAGATCTCCGTCTCTTGAGTGAAAGGATCAGGGAATCGAGCGTCCGATGCAAGTGACTCGCCCGAACCGCGGGTGATTCGCTCCGCCTCAGGCAACGCAGCGATGAGGTACGGCTGCGCAGGCCCACTTGTTGGCTGGGAGACTAGGATTACTCGGGCCTGAGACCCTCGCCCCTTTGGGGCCGCCGCCGCTGCGCGGCGACGTTCAAACGCTTCGCGTATGTCGAACCTGGTTAGGTGCTCATCCCTCGACCGGGGGACTAGGATTATTCGGCCCTGCGGGCCTCACCCCTTCGGGGCCGCCGCCGCTGCGCGGCGACGTTCTGCGGCCCGGCTACGCCGAGCCTTGTCGAACCTGGCTAGGTTCTCACCCCTCGACCTCCAGCCAAAAAGAAGGCCCGCTCACGCGGGCCCTCTTATTGGCTGGGGGACTAGGATTCGAACCTAGATTGACGGAGTCAGAGTCCGTTGTCCTGCCGTTAGACGATCCCCCAGGGGAAGAGCGGTTAGCGCTTCGAGAACTGGGTCGCGCGACGCGCCTTGTGCAGGCCGACCTTCTTGCGCTCGACCTCGCGGGCGTCGCGGGTCACGAAGCCGGCCTTGCGCAGCGGCTGGCGCAGGGTTTCGTCGTAGTCCATCAGCGCGCGGGTGATGCCGAGGCGGATCGCGCCGGCCTGGCCGGTGGTGCCGCCACCCTTGACGCTGACGTTGATGTCGAAGGTCTCGACACGGTCGGTCAGCTCGAGTGGCTGGCGCACGACCATGCGCGCCGTCTCGCGGCCGAAGAACTCGTCGAGCGGCTTGCCGTTGACGAGGATGGCGCCACGACCCGAGCGCATGAAGACGCGCGCGGTCGAACTCTTGCGCCGGCCGGTTCCGTAATACTGTTCAGTCGCCATGTTCGGTCCTGATCTCAGATCTCGAGAGGTTTGGGCTGCTGTGCCGCGTGCTGGTGCTCGCTCCCGGCGTAGACCTTGAGCTTCTTGAACATCGCGCGACCCAGCGGGTTCTTCGGCAGCATGCCCTTGACGGCGGTCTGGATGACGCGCTCCGGGGCCTTGGCGATCAGCTTGTCGAAGCTGATCGACTTCATGTTTCCGATGTAACCGGTGTGGTGGTAGTACATCTTGTCGGTGGTCTTGCGACCGGTGACGCGCACCTTCTCCGCATTGATCACGACGATGTAATCGCCGGTGTCGACATGCGGGGTGTACTCCGGTTTGTGCTTGCCGCGCAGGCGGCGTGCCAGCTCGGTGGCGAGCCGGCCGAGGGTCTGGCCCTCCGCATCGACCACGTACCAGTCACGGCGCACGGTGGCGGGGTTGGCGCTGAAAGTCTTCATCTTCTGTGCAGCTCCGTCTGGAACGCGTCCACGAAAGGGGCGGAATCTTACAAGAGTCCCGCCGGCAGGACAAGCACTTGCCACGCTATCCAGAGCCGCCGCCGAGCACGCACCACGGCCCCTGCTGAGCGGGCGCAGCCCCGATCAGACGAACCCGGTCGCGTCGCCATCCAGCCCCTGCTAGCGAGGGCCTTTGATTATGCACCGCAGTAGAATCCTGGGCCTGACTATGCGCCGCCCGTCCTGGCAACCCGACAGCCCGGATCGGATATCCGCGCCAGGACGCACAACCGGCTGAATAGACGGCAAAAAAAAGGCGCGGTTGAAGAAACCGCGCCTAAAACCACCAAAGGAGGATGGAGGAGATGTGATGCTGCGATGCAGCATCGACAGGCACAGTATCGACAGCCGGCCCCTCCATGTCAACTAATATTTTGCATCGCACTATAAAGAACCCTGATGCCTGGAACCGCCATGCTCAGCCCTCGTAGGCCGTGTCACGCGCCCCGTCGACGGTCACCTCGTGGGTGATCTCCGCGCTCTCGCCGAGCATGATCGACGCCGAGCAGTACTTCTCCTTGGAGAGGCTCACCGCGCGCTCGACCTGCTTGGGCGCCATGCCGTCGCCGGTCACGCGGTAGTGCAGGTGGATGCGGGTGAAGACCTTCGGCACCGTCTCGGCACGCTCGGCGGTCACCTCGACGACGCAGTCGGTGACCGGCTGGCGCGCCTTCTTGAGGATCGCGACGACGTCGAACGCGGTGCAGCCGCCCAGGCCGAGGAGCAGCATCTCCATCGGGCGGCCGCCGCGGTTCTCGCCGCCCGCGTCGGGCGGTCCGTCCATGACCACGGTGTGGCCGCTACCGGTCGTGCCCTCGAAGCTGGCCCCGCCAGCCCACCTGATCGTCGCCTTCATCGTCGTCCTCCCGCTCGAGGCGGCCAGCCTAGCATGTTCGACAGCGCTCCGACGGGTGCCATAGACTCCTTGATCATGGAGACCCTCGACACCCAGGCGACGGCACAGGAGACCCTCGATCGTTTCCTGGCGCGCTGTCACCGCCGTCGCTACCCGTCGAAGGCGACCATCCTCTACCAGGGCGATCGCTCGGACGCGCTCTACTACATCCTCTCCGGCTCGGTCACCGTGCTGCGCGAGGACGACGCCGGGCGCGAGATCGTGCTCGCCTACCTCAACCCGGGCGACTTCTTCGGCGAGATGGGGCTGTTCGACGAGGGCGGCGGGCGCAGCGCCTGGGTGCGCACCCGCACGCCGTGCGAGCTGGCCGAGATCACCTACCCCCGCTTCCGCCAGCTGACCCACGAGGATCCCGAGATCCTGTTCCTGCTCGCCTCGCAGATGGCGCTGCGCCTGCGCGACACCAGTCACAAGGTGGGCGACCTCGCCTTTCTCGACGTCGCCGGGCGCATCGCCCGCGCGCTGCTCGACCTGACCACCCAGCCCGACGCGATGACCCATCCGGACGGCATGCAGATCAAGGTCACCCGCCAGGAGCTCGGCCGCATCGTCGGCTGCTCGCGGGAGATGGTCGGGCGGGTACTCAAGGAGATGGAAGAGAAGGGCCTGCTCGAGGCGCACGGCAAGACGATCGTCGTCTACGG
>CBDTVS010000143.1:0-5432 GCA_965364245.1 uncultured Gammaproteobacteria bacterium
CGTTGGTCGGCAGGATGAACAGGATCGACTTGCGGATGTTGTCGTAGACCGTGCGGCCTTCCTCGATGGCGCTGGCGATCGACGCGAAATTGTCGTCGACCAGCACCATCTCGGCTGCCTCCTTGGCGGCCTCGGTGCCCTTGACGCCCATCGCGACGCCGACGTCGGCGCGCTTGAGCGCCGGCGCGTCGTTGACGCCGTCGCCGGTCATCGAGACGACCTCGCCGTTGGCCTGTAGTGCCTCGACCAGGCGCAACTTGTGCTCCGGGCTGGCCCGGGCGAAGACGTCGGTGGTCGCCACCACCTCGCGCAGCTGGTCGTCAGTGGCCTGTTCGAGCTCACCGCCGGTGAGGGCAGGGGAGCCGTCGCCGATCGCCATCTGGGCGGCGATCGCGCTCGCGGTCACGGCGTGATCGCCGGTGATCATCTTGACCCGGATGCCGGCCTGGCGGCACTGAGCCACGGAGGCAATCGCCCCGTCGCGCGGCGGGTCGATGATGCCGCCCAGCGCGAGCATCGTCAGCCCCTCGTCGATGTCGTCGAAGTTGAGCTCGCCACGACCTTCCGGCGCGTCGCCGATCGCCAGCGCCAGCATCCGCCGGCCACGCGCGGCGATGCGTTCGGCACGCGCGTGCCAGGCCGCGGAATCGAGCGGCATCTGGCTGCCATCCCTCAGCTGGTGACTGCAGCGGGTCAGGATCGCTTCGGGCGCGCCCTTGACGAACACGAAGCCGTGACCGGCATGGTCGTGGTGCAGCGTTGCCATCAACCGGTGCTCGGACTCGAACGGGATCACGTCGCCACGCGGGTACTCTTCGGCGAGCAGTTGCGGGTCGAGGCCCGCCTTGATCGCCAGAACCAGCAGCGCCACCTCGGTCGGATCGCCCTCGTAGTGCCATTCGCCATCGCGCAGATGTGCGGTGGCATCGTTGCACAGCATCGCGACCTTGCACGCTTCCTGCAGTTCGGCATGCTCGTCTGACTGCAATGAACGCCCGCTGAGCTCGAAGTCGCCGTGCGGGTCGTAACCCACCCCGAGCACCTCGATGTCATCGTCCGCGGTCAGGACGTTGACCACCGTCATCTCGTTGCGCGTCAATGTGCCGGTCTTGTCGGAACAGACCACGGTGACCGAGCCGAGCGCCTCGACAGCCGGGAGTCTGCGGATGATGGCGTTGCGCTTCGACATGCGCTGCACGCCGATCGCCAGCGTGATGGTGATGATCGCCGGCAGCCCCTCGGGGATCGCGGCGACCGACAGCCCCACGGCAGCGAGGAACATCTCGCCGGCACCGTAGTGACGCCACAGCACCCCGAACATGAATGTCACGCTCGCCACCGCGAGGATCGCGCCCGTCAACCAGCGGCCGAACACCGCGAGCTGGCGCAGCAACGGCGTGGTCAGGGTCTGAACGCTGGCGAGCAGGGCGCTGATGCGTCCCAGTTCAGTCCTCTCGCCGGTGGCCACGACCACGCCCTGACCCTGGCCGTAGGTAACGAGAGTGCCGGAGTAGGCCAGGCAGCTGCGATCGCCAATTACCGCGTCGTCAGCCACCGCATCGACGTGTTTCGCGACCGGCACCGATTCGCCGGTCAGCAGCGCCTCGTCAACGCGCAGTTCGCGCACGCGGATGATGCGCAGGTCCGCCGGCACGCGATCACCGGGGGTCAGGACCACGACGTCACCGGCGACCAGCTCGGCGGCTGGGATCGTATGGCGGATGCCGTCTCTCAACACCAGTGCATGCGGCGAGAGCATGTTACGCACTGCGTCGAGGGCCTTCTCGGCCTTGCCCTCCTGAATGAAACCGATGAAGGCGTTGACGATCACCACGCCGATGATCACGCCGGTGTCGACCCAGTGGGCAAGCAGTGCCGTGACCACAGCTGCGACCATCAGCACGTAGATCAGGACGTTGTTGAACTGCTCGGCGAGGCGCCGCAACGCGCTGCGGCGCGGAGGTGGCGGCAACTCGTTGCGGCCGTCACGTTCGAGGCGACGCGCACTTTCGGACTCGGTCAGCCCGGCTGCGCTGCTGCCGACGGCGTCGAGCACGGCGTCGACCGACAGGGCGTGCCATGACCTGGCAGCCGTCTCGGCTCGATTCGAAGTTGGGCTGTTCGCATCCATGACGAAATTCCGGTGCCTCATGCACCGCGAGTGTCCCAGATTTCAAAATGCGGCCCGACCACTGGGAAGAGAGAACCGTTCAGACCGCACACGTTTCAAATACAAGAATAAGAGAATGGGCTTGTCTGCGCGAGATGCGGCGGCGCAACACCCCCTCGCCAAGCCAGATTAAGATGCGCATAATGTATATTATGTTAAATAATGAAACTGGTCTGGATTGGTCAAGGTGGGTATAGAGGCGTCATTTGTTCACAGCTCCCCTCCTGATCCGTATTGCGTTTGTAATGCTCCAAGGGCACTGGCGCTGGCTGGCTACCCGGCTAGGTATGTTTTGCCAAGAAAGGCTGCAGATAGTCGGAATGAGACTGAGGCGAGCACCTGGCCTGTGCTTACCAAACGCTAACGCTGATTTCGATCCTGAGGTCGAATGAGCGACGAACTGTGGCGTCTGCGCTCTCAGGACGACGCGTCATACATAATCACTAATCGATTTTTTTAACAGTTGGATACATGCGTATCCTAGAAATAACTTGAACTTATTAGTTACCGCCGAGCTTAATTGTCTAACTGTCCAGATCACGCAGCGAACAGGTAATCCTCGCCCTCCACCATGCCGTGACCGTCGAGTTCCGCGCGGATTTCCAGGCGTGCACCGCGCGACCCGACCGCACCGACGATCAGCGCCGGAGCGACCTCCGCCGCCGCTTCTGCCGGCAGGACCGGACGACCGCGCTTGCGGCCACCGATCTTCTTGGGGTCGATATCGATGAATGCCGTGACTTCTACGCCCTCGCGTTCGAGGGCGTCGTGCAACCGGGCCCCGGTCGGCGCGGCACCCCAGATCACGGCGTGCCGGTTGCGCAGCCGCGAACGGGCCAGGTAGTGCGCCTTGGCGTCGAGGAAACGCTCGACGGTGTAGCGGCTGTCGGCCCGTGACAGGCGTCCGTCACGGTCGCGCCATTTGAGCAGTACCCCGTCGGGCTTGGCCATGCCGACACCCTGGAGATGGGCGCGCAGCCAGAGGTCGTAATCCTCGGCCCAGGCCACCTCGCGATAACCACCGAGGGCGCGGAACAGCCGGCTGGAGAGCATGGCGGTCGGATGCGGGATCGGGCTTTCGACGAAAATCTCGCGCGCGATATCGGCGGGGGCGCGCAGCCCGTTGATCCAGTCCTGGTAGAACCGGTACCCCTCCCCCACGCCCTGCTCCGCAAAGATCTCAACTTCGGCGCCGACGATGCCCACACCCGGCTCGCGCTCGAGCAGGGCCAGCTGGCGCTCGAGGCGCTGCGGTAACGCGATGTCGTCGGCGTCCATGCGCGCGAGGTAATCGCCACGGGCATTGAAGGCCGCAAAGTTGAGCGCACTGACGATGCCCTGCCCCGGGTTCGTGAACCGCTGCAGTCGGTGGTCATCGAGGCTGTCCAGCCGGGCTACGGCATCGTCCCGCGATCCGTCGTCGACCAGCACAAGCTCCAGGTCGTCGAGGCTCTGCGCAAGGATGCTGTCGACCGCGGCCCGCAGGTGTTCGCCACCGTCGCGAACCGGCATCAACACGGAGACCAGCGGGCGCTTGGAGGTCATCTCACAGCAACGCGATCAGCAGCAACACGAAGGCCACGACGGCAGCGATCGGCAGCAGCAGGCCCATCCAGTCGGACGCCGTCCCGCGCGGCGATTCCTTCATCGCCCGTTTCGCCGACGGCAGAAACAGCCACAGCGCACCGACGGCAAGTGCCCCCAGGAGTAGCTGCTGCCAGAATTCCATACCCGATCCCGTGGCGCCCGCGCATGGGCGTAACCTGACGATCATGCTAGTGCCAATGATGTTGCACTGCAATATAAACGTTTGACAACGATCATCTCAACGCCTGACGCGCCGTGCGCTGTCGGGTAGACTCGCGATCGGCCAGACGTGCGCATGGGGCCGGAATTCATCCGGTCATATATATTTTTATACAACAGGATAGGAAGATGTCCTCGATTCATCCTGAAGATGCTCTGTTCACCGGCGAGACGCGTTTCCCGGTGATCGCCGCCTGCGATCACTACGCCGGCACCGAGAAGCTGATGCGCAAGGCGCTGGCCCTGCAACAGGAACTCGGTCCGATCTTCGACGTCACCTGCGACTGCGAGGACGGCGCGCCGACCGGGCGCGAGGCGGAG
This sequence comes from uncultured Gammaproteobacteria bacterium, assembly GCA_965364245.1. Taxonomy (GTDB): domain Bacteria; phylum Pseudomonadota; class Gammaproteobacteria; order QNFN01; family QNFN01; genus QNFN01. Next base: position 4,298 of record CBDTVS010000143.1, read on the forward strand.
CATGCGGCGATGGTCGTCGAGGTGCTCAACAGCGACGCCAACCGTTTCGGCATGGCCGGGGTGCGGATCCACGACCCGAGCCACCCCCACTGGCAGCACGACATCGACATCCTGGTCGACGGGGCCGGCGCCCGGATCGCCCACCTGACCATCCCCAAGCCGACTGCGGCCGACCAGGTATTCACGGTCGTCGACTACCTGCAGCGACGCGTCGCGGCCGCCGGGCTGTCACGCGAGATCCCGGTGCATGTGCTGGTCGAGACGCACGGCGCACTGCGTGACATCTGGCAGATCGCCACCGCGCCCTGGCTGCGGGTCATCGATTTCGGCCTGATGGACTTCGTCAGCAGCCATCACGGTGCGATCCCGGCCTCGGCGATGCGCAGCCCAGGCCAGTTCGAACACCGCCTGCTGGCGCGGGCCAAGGCCGAACTGGTCGCCGCCGCGTTGGCCAACGGCCTGGTGCCGGCGCACAACGTCTCGCTCGACCTCAAGAACCGCGACGCGACCTTCAGCGATGCGCGTCGGGCACGCACCGAGTTCGGCTTCCTGCGCATGTGGAGCATCTACCCGGCGCAGATCGAGCCGATCGTCGAGGCGATGAAACCCGACTACGCCGAGGTGCAGGACGCCGCGGCGATCCTGCTGGCAGCCCAGGCGGAGGACTGGGGCGCGATCCAGTATCAAGGCGAACTGCAGGACCGCGCCTCCTACCGTTACTTCTGGGACCTCCTGCGCCAGGCGCGCGTCACCGGCGTGGCGATTCCCGACGCGGCGCAGCAGGCGTTTTTCACCGACCGGGACTGATTTCGTCCTCAGGCGTCCGCGTCGGGCAGCGCCCGCAGGAAGTCGGCGATCGGACCTGCAACGCCTGCGGGATCGTCGAGGTGCAGATGGTGTCCGCCGGGCAGCGCGCGATGGTCGAGGCCGTGGACGGCCCGGCAGCGCGCGACGAATTCGGGCCGCTCTGCGAACCCGGCGTCGGCGCCGGTCAGCAACAGCGCCGGGCAGCGGATGCGCGACAGGAACGCTTGCACCTGGGACTCGCCGAGGTAGACCGGTGAGCGGTAGCGCAGACGTGGATCGCTGCGCCAGGTGAAGCCACCGGCGGTCGGCGCCAATGCCCTCTCGACCA
>CBDTVS010000144.1:0-5402 GCA_965364245.1 uncultured Gammaproteobacteria bacterium
CACCCATATGATGGGCAACATCGACGTGCTGGTGACCTTCAAGATCGACGAAGAATTTAACGTGAAGTAATGGACACGGCCGAGGCGTTCGCGGCCCGGCTCGGATTCGCGTTCGGCGACCGCGCGCTCCTCGACCAGGCGCTGACCCATCGCAGTGCCGGGGCGCCACATAACGAGCGCCTCGAGTTCCTCGGCGATGCGCTGCTCGGGCTGGTGATCGCCGACGAGCTCCACCGCTTGCGAGCGCACGCCGACGAGGGCGAACTGACTCGCTTGCGCGCCAGCCTGGTGCGTCGCGAAACGCTCGCCGAGCTGGCCCGCGAGCTCGCGCTCGGCGACTGCCTGCGCCTCGGTGGCGGCGAGCTCAAGAGCGGTGGCTACCGTCGGGACTCGGTGCTCGCCAACGGCTTCGAGGCCGTGCTCGGCGCGGCCTACCTCGACTCGGGCTTCCACGCGGCGCGTGATCTCGTACGCCGGCTCTATGCTGACCGGCTCGCGCGTCTTCCCGAGAAGGGGCCACCCAAGGATCCCAAGACCCGTCTGCAGGAGTATCTGCAGGCGCGGGGCCTGCCGCTGCCCGAGTACCAGGGCGTCATCATCGAGGGGGAGGCGCACGAGCGGCGCTTCACCGTCACCTGCCGCGTCGAGGGCGTGGCTGAATCGGCCGAGGGGCACGGGGTCAGCCGGCGCAGGGCGGAACAGGCCGCCGCGCGCCATGTGCTGTCGAGCCTGGAGGTCACGTCATGACGTCGCGCTGCGGGTTCGTCGCCGTGGTCGGGCGTCCCAATGTCGGCAAGTCGACCCTGGTCAACCGGTTGCTCGGCCAGAAGCTCTGCATCACCTCGCGCCGCCCGCAGACGACGCGCCACGCCATCCTCGGTATCCACACGGTCGGCGAGGCCCAGGCGGTGTTCATCGACACGCCCGGGCTGCACGCCCGGCGCAAGGGAGCGCTGAACCGCTATCTGAACCGCACCGCCGCCGCGTCGCTCGCCGACGTCGACGTGGTGGTGTTCGTCGTCGACCGGCTGCGCTGGACCGACGAGGACGAGGCGGTGCACGAGCGACTTCAGGAGCATCCTGCGCCGCTGCTGATGGCGATCAACAAGGTCGACCTGCTCGACGACAAGGCCGCGCTGCTGCCACGCCTCGAGCAGCTGGCGGCCGAGGCGCGTTACCGCGACGTGATCCCGCTGTCGGCGCACACCGGCGACAACGTCAAGGCGCTGGAGCGACGCGTGCTCGAGCTGCTCCCCGAGGGGGCGCACCTGTTCGCCGAGGATCAGTTCACCGACCGCAGCGAGCGCTTCCTGGCCGCCGAGCTGGTGCGCGAGAAGCTGACCCGGCAACTCGATCAGGAGCTTCCCTACACGCTGTCGGTCGAGATCGAGCGCTTCGAGCGCCGCGCCCAGCTGCTGGCCATCGACGCGCTGATCTGGGTCGAGCGGCCGAGCCAGAAGGCGATCGTCATCGGTCATGGTGGCGAGGGGCTCAAGCGCGTTGGCAGCCGCGCGCGGCGCGATCTCGAGCGGCTGTTCGGCCAACAGGTGCTGCTCAAGCTCTGGGTGCGGGTCAAGGAGCGCTGGACCGACGATGAGCAGGCGCTGCAGCGCCTCGGCTACGTCGATCCGGGAGGCGCCGAGTGAGCGATCAGGCGATGCAGCCCGCCTTCGTACTGCACCGGCGCGCCTACCGCGAATCGAGCCTGCTGGTCGAACTGCTGACCCGCGACGCGGGGCGCATCGGCGTCGTCGCGCGCGGGGCGCGTCGACGTCGCGGGAGTACGCCGCTGGAGCCGTTCGCCGAGCTGCTGGTGCGCTGGGGTGGGCGAGGCGAGCTCGGCCAACTGCACGCCGCGGAGCGCGCGGGGCGCTCGCCGGGTCTGGCCGGAGCGGCGCTCTACAGCGGGTTCTACCTCAACGAACTGCTGGTGCGCCTGCTGCGTCGCCACGATCCCCACCCTGAAATCTACACCGGCTACGCTGCCACGCTCGACGCGCTCGCCACCACCTCGGCGGACGGGGTCGAGGCGTTGCTGCGGCTTTTCGAATGCCGGTTGCTTGAGGCGTGCGGCTACGGGATGGAATTGCGCGTGGAGGTCGACAACGGGACACCACTCGAACCCGATCGGCGCTACCGCTACGACCCCGAGCGCGGACCGCTGGCGATCGGTGACGACGCGAGCGGGGGCCTCGTGGTGCACGGACGCGCGCTGCTCGCGCTGGCCAGCGGCGAACCCGGCGATGCGCGCGACCTGCGCGAACTCAAACCGCTGCTACGCGCCGTGCTCGCGCCGCACCTCGGGTCGCGGCCGCTGGCGAGTCGCGCGCTGTTTCGCAATGCGGGCCGCGTAGCGTCATCGGCCTCTGGCGATGCCGCTTGAGTATAATTCCGCCCCTTCCGGAACAGACGGCTGCCGCGATGGTCAGTGAAATTCCACCCCTGTTGGGCGTCAACGTCGATCACGTCGCCACGCTGCGCCAGCAGCGCGGCACGCGCTACCCCGACCCGGTCCAGCTCGCACAGCTCGCCGAACAGGCTGGGGCCGACAGCATCACCGTCCACCTGCGCGAGGACCGGCGTCACATCCAGGAACGGGATGTCGAGCGCCTCGCCGAGGTGATCGAGACGCGGCTGAACCTGGAGATGGCGGTCACCGACGAGATGCTCTGTTTCGCCGAGCGCTTGCGCCCCACCTACTGCTGCCTGGTGCCCGAGCGCCGCGAGGAGCTGACCACCGAGGGTGGGCTGGATGTGGCCGGCCAGGCCGGACGCATCGGCGAGGCGTGCGCACGTCTCGCCGATGCGGGCGTCCTCGTCTCCCTGTTCGTCGACGCCGCCCCCGACCAGCTTGAGGCGGCACGGGCCTGCGCGGCCCCGCTGGTGGAGCTGCACACCGGTCACTATGCCGATGCGCCGGACGGGCGACGTGGGCACGAACTCCAGCGCCTCGCCGAAGGGGTGCGGATCGGGCGCGAACTCGGCCTGCAGGTCAACGCCGGGCACGGCCTCAACTACCAGAATGTCCAGGTGGTCGCCGCCCTGGAGGGGCTCACCGAATTCAACATCGGCCACGCGATCGTGGCCCGCGCGCTGGTCAGCGGCATGTCTGTTGCGGTGCGTGACATGAAACGCCTGCTGGTGCAGGCGCGCAGCTGAGACGGCATGGCGATCCACGGCGTCGGTTGCGACCTGATCCGCGTCGCCCGTCTCGCGGCGGCCCTGGAGCGCCACGGAGATCGCTTCGCGCGCCGCATCCTGGATGCCGGTGAACTGGCCGATTATGCCGATTGCGCCGACCGTGCCGCGTTCCTGGCCAAGCGTTTCGCCGCCAAGGAGGCGGCCGCCAAGGCGCTCGGGACCGGTATCCGCAACGGCCTGCGCCTCGCCCACTTCGGTGTCGGCCACGACCCTCTTGGCCGGCCTAGGCTGCGTCTCACTGGCCGTGCCGCCGAGCTGGCCGAACTGAGCCGCATCGTTGCCAGCCACCTGACCCTGGCGGACGATGGCGGCTGGGCGCAGGCCTTTGTCGTCATGGAGACCGCGGACGCGCCTCACTCCTGAGCGTCGACCTGCCGGCGTGCCTCGGCAACCGCGCGGTCGAGCTCGACGCGCACGCCCTCGAGTTGCCGTTCGGCGGCCCGCGTCCCGTCAATCAGCGCCTCCTCGGTCTCGCCCGCGGCACGGGCCAGGCGTGTCAGTGCGCAGTATTCGGCCGAGCCACGCAGCTTGTGCAGGGCGGCCCTGAGCTGGTCAGGATCGTTGTTGCGCCAGCTCCGCTCCAGATCGGCACGGTGTTGCGGCGCCTCGTCGAGGAACATGCGCAGCATCTTGCGCGCCAGGTCGGCACGCCCCCCCGTGATCTCCAGCGCGGCCGTCGCATCGTGGACCTCCGCATCGGCCGGGGCGCTGCCGGAAGACCGGGAGCCAGGGGACGGGTGCCCGGGATGTCGCGCACCGGCCAGCCATTGCTGCAGGACCTCGACCAGCCGGGCCTCGTCGAGCGGTTTGGTGAGGTGGTCGTCGAGCCCGGCCGCGAGCGACTGTTCGCGTTCGCCCTCCATCGCGCTCGCGGTCAGCGCGATGATCGGTGGGCAGCGTGAGCCGAGGGCGTCACGAATGCGCCGAGCGGCCTCGGTGCCGCTCATGCCGGGCATCTGCAGGTCCATCAGGATCAGCTCGACGCCCTGGTCCGCGCAGGCGATGGCCGCGAGGCCGTCGTGCGCCTCCAGCACCTGCGCGCCGTACTGCTCGAGCAGCGTGACCGCGAGCGCGCGGTTGACCGCGTTGTCGTCGCACACCAGCACGCGGCGCCCATCGAGCCAGCCGGTGGCGCGACGGGTATCGGGTGGCTCGACGACGCGTTGTGACAATCCCTGTTCCAGGGTGCCGAGCCGCAGCGGTTTCGGTTTGCACCACTCGCTGCAGCCGCCACAGCGCGCGGCGTCGACCGGGTTGATGCTGTCGCAGGTCAGCACCAGCAGGGGTCCCGTGAAGCGTGCGCGCAAAGCGGGGAGCCGCTCGGTGCAGAGGGCCTCGGCCGGCTCGTCGACGGGCTGGGCGACGACCACTAGGTCGGGTCCGGTATCGAGCGCCTTTTCGAGCGCAGCGTGATCGGCGACCGTCGTGACCTGCGCCCCGGCAAGCCGCAGCAGCGACGCCCCGGCCTGGGCGACGCGCGGCTCGGATTCGAAGTAGACGGTTCGAAGCCCGTCGAGGAGTGGCCCGCCGCGCTCGGCGATACTGCGCGTCCCAGCACTGACCAGTGGCAGATCCCGCCAGAACAGCGAGCCCTCGCCCAGCTGGCTGGTGACGCCGATCGTGCCACCGAGAAGCGCGCTCAACTGACGTGAGATCGCCAGCCCGAGTCCGGTTCCCGTGTGGCGGCGTGCCGTGGTCGCATCGAGCTGGCTGAAGGGGTCGAAGAGGCGCTCGAGTTCTTCGTCCGCAATGCCGATTCCGGTGTCACGCACCTCGAGCCTCAGTCGCGGCCCGTCGGTCGAATCGACCCGGCATGCCTCGAGGCTGACCACGCCGGTGTCGGTGAACTTGACCGCGTTGCCGAGCAGGTTGGTCAGGATCTGGATCAGGCGCTGGGCGTCGCCCAAGATGCGCACCGGCAGATCGCCATCGACACTGTGGCAGAGCTCGAGGCCCTTCTGGTGGGCCTGTACGGCGAACACCGCGATCAGCTCCTCGAGGGCATCGAGCAGGTCGAAGTCGGCGTGGGTTACGGTCAGCTTGCCGGCCTCGATCTTCGACAGGTCCAGGATGTCGTTGATGATCGCCAGCAGCGAGTTGGCGGAGTGCTCGATCATCCCCACCTGATCGTGCTGGCGGGCGGTCAACGGTTCGCGCATCAGCAGTTTGCTGAAGCCGATGATGCCGTTCATCGGCGTGCG
>CBDTVS010000145.1:0-5384 GCA_965364245.1 uncultured Gammaproteobacteria bacterium
TAGGCGTCGGTGGTGGTCGCGAAGCCGTTCGGCACCTTGACGCCATGCGCGCTCAGCGCGCAGTACATCTCGCCCAGCGAGGCATTCTTGCCGCCGACCAGGGGCACGTCGCCCATGCCGAGTTCGGAGAAGCGTTTGATGTAGCGCATGGCTGACGATGTCCTGCTGGGATGGACCGCCGGCGGCCGCCCGCCAGGGGGTCGTCATGATACCCCCCCGGCCGCCGCGACGCAGCCTCGCCAGGGGTTGAAAAAGCGCCATGCCGCCCCCATCACGTGGCGATCCGACCCCGTTTCAGACCATTGGAGAGGACCCCACCCGATGACCGTCGATGCCCACAAGGAGACGCTCGGCTTCCAGGCCGAGGTCCGGCAGCTGCTGGACCTGATGATCCATTCGCTCTACTCGAACAAGGAGATCTTCCTCAGGGAACTGGTCTCCAACGCCGCCGACGCGGCCGACAAGCTGCGCTTCGAGGCGCTCGGCGACGACGCGCTCTACGAGGGCGACGGCGAGCTGCGCATCCGCATCGCCTTCGACAAGGAGGCGCGCACCGTCAGCGTCACCGACAACGGCATCGGCATGTCGCGCCAGGAGGTGCAGGAGCACCTCGGCACCATCGCCCGCTCCGGCACCCGCGAGTTCGTCAGCCAGCTGACCGGCGACCAGGCCAAGGACAGCCGGCTGATCGGTCAGTTCGGCGTCGGCTTCTACTCGGCGTTCATCGTCGCCGACCGGGTCACCGTGGAAACGCGCCGCGCCGGCCTCGGCGCCGAGCACGGCGTGCGCTGGATCTCCGAGGGGCAGGGCGAATACACCCTCGAGACCGTAGAGCGCGCGGACCGCGGCACCACCGTGACGCTGCACCTGCGCGAGGATGAAGACGAATTCCTCGAGTCGTACCGTTTGAAGTCGATCGTCACCCGCTATTCCGACCACATCCCGCTGCCGATCGAGATGCTCGGCGAGCCGCAGGGCGAGGGCGACGACGCCAAGCCCGCAGCATGGGAGACCGTCAACCGCGCCTCGGCGCTGTGGATGCGGGCCAAGAGCGAGATCGACGACGAGGAGTACACCGCCTTCTACAAGCACGTCGCGCACGACTTCGAGGAGCCGCTGCTGCACATGCACAACCGGGTCGAGGGCAAGCACGAGTACACCTCGTTGCTCTACATCCCGAAACGCGCGCCGTTCGACCTCTGGGATCGCGAGCGGCGCCAGGGCATCAAGCTCTACGTGCGCCGCGTGTTCATCATGGACGACGCCGAGCACCTGATGCCGGGCTACCTGCGTTTCGTGCGCGGCGTGATCGACTCCGACGACCTGCCGCTCAACGTCTCGCGCGAGATCCTGCAGCACAACCGGACCATCGACGCCATCCGCGGCGCCTCGGTCAAGCGGGTGCTCGGCCGCCTCGAGACGCTGGCCAACGACGAGCCGGAGAGCTATGCCGAGTTCTGGAACGCGTTCGGCAAGGTGCTCAAGGAGGGCCCCGGCGAGGACCACGAGAACCGCGAGCGCATCGCCAAGCTGCTGCGCTTCGCGTCGACCGCCGGCGAGGGCGACGCCGAGACGGTGTCGCTGGCCGACTACGTCGGACGCATGGTCGAGGGCCAGGACAAGATCTACTACGTCACCGCCGACACCTTTGCCGCGGCCGCAAACAGCCCGCACCTGGAGGTGTTCCGCAAGAAGGGCATCGAGGTGCTGCTGCTTCACGACCGCATCGACGAGTGGCTGGTCGGGAGGCTGCCGGAGTTCGACGGCAAGGCGCTGCAGTCGGTCAGCCAGGGCGAACTCGACGGCCTCGACGAGGAGGCCGAGAAGCGCGTCGAGCAGGCCAAGGTCGAGCACGGCGAGCTGGTCGGTCGGGTCAAGAAGGCGCTCGGCGACCGGGTCGAGCGGGTGCGCTTCACCGCGCGCCTGACCGACTCGCCGGCCTGCCTGGTGGCCAAGGAGGAGGGCATGAGCGCCCACCTCGGACGCCTGCTCAAGGCCGCCGGCCAGGAGGTGCCCGACGTGCCGCTGACGCTCGAGCTCAACCCCGACCACAAGCTGGTTGCGCGTCTCGAGGGCGAGAGCGACGAGCAGCGCTTCGGCGAGTGGGCCGAGCTGCTCTACGAGCAGGCGCTGCTCAGCGAAGGTGGCCAGCTGGCCGACCCAGCCGGCTTCGTACGGCGCATGAACGGCCTGCTGCTGGAGCTGGCGGGCTGAGGATCGCGGCCGGCGTATCGAGAACCCTGGCAGCCTCTATCGTCCGCCGACCGCTCCGGTATAATCGCCCGTTCGGCGCTCGGTCGCGGCCGGGCCCGCGGCGGACGTGGCGAAATTGGTAGACGCGCTGGCTTTAGGTGCCAGTACCTCACGGTGTGGGAGTTCGAGTCTCCCCGTCCGCACCAGCCATCGCCGGCCACCCGGGTGGGTGCGCACGGTGCCGCCCCGCCGAGCGGCGGGACGCAAATCACAAGGGCGTAGGCCTGGCCGGATGGCCGGGCGCCCGGTCACAGCAAGGTAGACGAGAGCAATGCAGGTATCGGTGGACAAGATCAGCGACCTCGAGCGCAAGATGACCGTGCAGGTCCCGGCCGAGGATGTCGACAGCCAGGTCGAGGAGCGGCTGAAGTCGATGGCCCCGCGCACCAAGGTGCACGGCTTCCGCCCCGGCAAGGTGCCGCTGCGCGTGGTGCGCCAGATGTACGGCAAGCAGGTGCGCGAGGAGGTGCTCGGCGAGCTGATCCAGAACAGCTTCATCGAGACGGTGCAGAAGGAGTCGCTGCGTCCCGCCGGCGGCCCGCAGGTGGAGCGCAACCAGGACGCCCCGGGCGAGGCCTTCGAGTACAGCGCGACCTTCGAGGTCTACCCGGACCTCGAGCTCAAGCCGCTCGAGGAGCTCGAGGTCAAGCGTGTCTCGGCGGAGATCCTCGACGCCGACGTCGACAAGGTGGTCGAGAACATGCGCCGCCAGCGCACCCGCTGGGAGCCGGCCGAGCGCCCCGCCGAAGAGGGTGACCGGGTCACGCTCAGCTTCGTCGGCACCATCGACGGCGAGGCGTTCCCGGGCGGCAAGGCCGACGATTACCCGCTGATCCTCGGCTCGGGCCAGATGATCCCCGGCTTCGAGGACGGCGTGGTCGGCGCCAGCGCCGGTGAGTCGCCGACCCTCGACCTGGCCTTCCCCGACGACTACCCGAACCAGGAGCTGGCCGGCAAGGCCGCGCAGTTCGCGGTCGAGGTGAAGTCGGTGTCGCGGCCGGTGCTGCCGGAACTCGACGAGGCCTTCTTCACCTCGTTCGGCGTCGAGGAGGGCAACCGGGACGCGTTCTTCGATGCGGTCAAGCAGAACATGGCGCGCGAGCTCGACCAGGCGACCCGTGGCCGGGTCAAGAGCGACCTGTTCGACCGGCTGGTCGAGGCCAATCCGGTGACGGTGCCGAAGACGCTGGTCGAGCAGGAGATCGACGGCATGATCGAACAGATGATGCAGCGCACCGGGGTCAAGGCCAAGGGCGGCCTGCCGCGCGACCTGTTCACCGAGCAGGCCGAGCGGCGCGTGGCGCTGAGCCTGATCGTCGGCGAGCTGGTCAAGGCCAGCGAGTTGCAGCCCGACCCGGAGCGGGTGCGCCAGGCGGTCGAGAGCCACGCCAGCGGCTACGAGAACCCCGAAGAGGTGGTGCGCTGGATCTACGGCAACCGCGAACAGCTCTCCTCGGTGGAGATGGCGGTGCTCGAGGACCAGGTGGTCGACTGGGTGCTCGAACGCACCAAGGTGGTCGACGAGCAGATCCCGTTCGACGAGATGATGAAGCCGCCGGGCCGCACCGCCGAACCGGCCAAGGAGGGCGAGGCATGAGTAACCCGGTCGAGACCGTGATGGGCCTGGTGCCGATGGTCGTCGAGCAGACGGCCCGCGGCGAGCGTGCCTACGACATCTACTCGCGCCTGCTCAAGGAGCGGGTGATCTTCCTGGTCGGCCCGGTCGAGGACCACGCCGCCAACCTGGTCGTCGCCCAGCTGCTGTTCCTCGAGGCGGAGAACCCGGACAAGGACATCCACCTCTACATCAACTCCCCGGGCGGCGTGGTCAGCTCGGGGCTGTCGATCTACGACACGATGCAGTTCGTCAAGCCCGACGTCAGCACCATGTGCATCGGCCAGGCGGCCAGCATGGGCGCGCTGCTGCTCGCCGGCGGGGCCAAGGGCAAGCGCTCCTGCCTGCCGCACTCGCGGGTGATGATCCACCAGCCGCTCGGCGGCATGCAGGGGCAGGCTGCGGACATCGAGATTCACGCCCGCGAGATGCTCAACACGCGCGATCGCCTCAACCGCATCCTCGCCGACCACACCGGCCAGGCGCTCGACAAGGTCAAGACCGACACCGATCGCGACTACTTCATGAGCGCGGAGGAGGCCCAGGCCTACGGCCTGATCGACCAGGTCCTCAGCGCCCGCGAGCCGGGCAAGGACGCCTGATTCCGATCCTCCGCGGCGCCCGCGGATACCGGCTCCACGCGCCGGTATTTGCCGGGCTGCAGTGCCTCGCGTGGCCCGTACCCCGGGCCGCGCATGACCTGGCGCAACTCGTCCCCCGCGCGGCCTTGCATTCCGGGTCGAAAGTCCGCATCTTCGAACCATATCCGGACCAGCAAAGGGTGACCCGATGAGCGACGACTCCCACGGCAAGGAAGACGGCAAGCTGCTCTACTGCTCGTTCTGCGGCAAGAGCCAGCACGAGGTGCGCAAGCTGATCGCCGGGCCGTCGGTCTACGTCTGCGACGAGTGCGTGGAACTGTGCAACGACATCATCCGCGAGGAGATGCAGGAGCGGCCTGCGGCCGAGGCCGGTAGCGAGCTGCCCAAGCCCAAGGAAATCCACGAGATTCTGAACGAGTACGTGATCGGCCAGGAGCGCGCGAAGAAGACCCTGTCGGTCGCGGTCTACAACCACTACAAGCGCCTGAACGCCGGCAGCGAGGGTGAGGACGACCAGGTCGAGCTGACCAAGAGCAACATCCTGCTGATCGGCCCGACCGGATCCGGCAAGACCCTGCTCGCCGAGACCCTGGCGCGGCTGCTCAACGTGCCGTTCACCATCGCCGATGCCACCACCCTGACCGAGGCGGGCTACGTCGGCGAGGACGTCGAGAGCATCATCCAGAAGCTGCTGCAGAAGTGCGACTACGACGTCGACAAGGCGCAGACCGGCATCGTCTACATCGACGAGATCGACAAGATCTCGCGCAAGTCCGACAACCCGTCGATCACCCGCGACGTCTCCGGCGAAGGGGTGCAGCAGGCGCTGCTGAAGCTGATCGAAGGCACGGTGGCGTCGGTGCCGCCGCAGGGCGGGCGCAAGCATCCGCAGCAGGAGTTCCTGCAGGTCGACA
>CBDTVS010000146.1:0-5273 GCA_965364245.1 uncultured Gammaproteobacteria bacterium
CCTGGCCGACGTCGCCGAACATGTAGCCGAACAGCAGCGGCACGACGACGCCGAGCAGCGGCGACGGATCGGTCTCGTCCGGACCCGGCAGCCCGAACAGCCGGGTCATGCCCTCGAACGGCCGCACCCAGCGCGGGTTGTCGAGCACCACCGGCGCCTCGCTGCCGGACGGCGGATCGGGGTACGCGACCAGGGCGTGCACCCCCGCGTTCCGCAGCAGCTCGTCGAGTTCGCGCGCGGTGCTGCGTTCGATCCAGCCGGCGACCCAGGCGAAGTCGCGCGAGCCGGGCTGGCCACGACCCGCCTCCCAGGCCCAGGCCAGCCACGCGAGGGTGCCGAGGTGACGGGCGATCCCGCGTGCCTCGCTGACGCGGTCAACGTCGAGACGCAGCACCTCGACCGCCTCGCGCGCGATACGCAGGCGCTCGGTCTGCCAGGCCACCGGGTCCTCGCCCGGTTCGGCGGCAACCGGGATGAACGGCCGCCCGTGGGCCTGCTCGACGCTCTCGGCGTACTCGGCCAGCGCCCGTTCGGCGCCGACCGTGACCAGGAAATCACGTCGCCGGCCCGGCAAGCGCTCGAACAGGGTGCCGGGAATGTGCTCGACGGACGCACCGCAGGGCACCACGAACAGCCGCGTGGCCAGACCCTCGGCTTGGATCGGTGCCAGCGAGGGGTCGAGATCCGAGGCTGCGCGCGTGGTCTGCCACTCCAGCTGCAGCGCCTCGCGTCCGGCGGCGTGTTCGAGTCGCACCAGTTCCTCGATCACGTTGCCGGTGACCGCGACCCAGCCGTTGAGTGCAGCGAGTGCCTCGCGTGCCAGGGCAAGCGGCGCGGCGGCGTGTGGTGGCTCGCCGGTTTGCGGCTGCGGCCAGTAGGCGCCGAACCGGCCGCGCAGCGAAACGTACTCCGCGAGCAGCCGTTCGACCTCGTCACGGTCCTGCCAGCGGCTCTCGCCGCGCGCGACGGTCTCGACCCCGCGCGTGCCCGCCAGCGTGCGCAGCACGGCGAGCAGCTCGGCGTTGCCGCACAGCAGCGTGAACCAGCGCGCGGGGCGTGGGCGGAACATCACGCAGCCTCGAGGTGGCGCGACTCGCCCGGGCGCCGCCGGGCAAGGCCGCCCGCCAGCCGCCGGATGGCGTCGAGCACCAGGCCGAGGTAGGCGTAGACGCCGGCGGCATCCAGCGTCCGGTTGCGGAACATCCAGTGCAGGCGCGCCGCCGCGGGAGATGCCTGCCCGGGGATGACCAGGTCGCGCAGCGCATTGCCCAGGCGACCGGTCGACCGGCCGCGTCGCGGGCCGAGCCGTAACCACTGCGTCATCCAGGCTTCGTAGGGTGGTGCCGCCGGGGGATTCTCCAGCGCGTCGGCAAGGCGCGGTTCGTCATTCATCCACGCTTGTGGCGCGCCGCCACGATGCAGGTGGTCGAGTGCCGGCAGGTCCGGCAGGTCGGCGATCAGCCGCGCGGCGGGCGCGGCCGCGGCCGGCAGCCAACCGGCGACCTCGAGGGCATGGCCGCGGAACGCGGCGCGCAGTTTCAGCTCGACCTCGGCCTGGGGTTGATCTTCGCCGACGGTGCGCAGCCAGAACCGCAGCCCGGTCTGGCGCGCGTACTGGAGGTACTGCGAGGCTGTGCGTACGCCATCGAGGCGTCGCCACTCGTTCGCGCCCGGCCGTTGGGCGTGCCGCGCGTGGGTCCGCGCCAGCGCGAAACCGACAGGCACGCCGCTCACGAATCCACCCCGGTCAGCAGGGCCGCGACGCGCGCCACCGCGCGCTCGATGCGCGCCTTCTCCTCCTCGGGGTCGACCTTCGGGGTGCTGGCGGTCGCCGTTGCAAGTTCGCGGGCGATGCGTTTCTCGCGCAGCTGGCCGTAGCGCTCGTGCAGTGCGGCGGCGCGCTGCGCGCCGCGCTGACGGATCTGCTGGGCCCGCTCGCGGCTGCTGGCGAGCAGGCCCTCGGCCTCGGCCTCGCTGCGGGCCACCGCGGAACTCGCCTCGCGCTCGGCGGCTAGCGCACGGTTGATCGCGTCCTGGACCTCGAGATCCGGTCTGTCGTCGGTCGCCATGGGCATCCTTTCCGCTAGCGGCGCGGGTCGGGCAGGCGTCATTCCCTTACATTGAATCTAGGTACCCGTGTCGATACATGCAACTCCCCGTTGGTAATGGAAAAGTCCCCGTCGACCACGGTGGCGCCACGGCACCCGCACGGACCGGGGCCGCGGACGGTGCTCCCATATCGAACCCACGTCGCTGGTAGGAGCGGCCCCCAGGCCGTCGAATTACGCGGGCGAAAAAAAGCGGGCGCCCGAAGGCGCCCGCGTGGTCAGGAATCGTCGACGGATCAGAGCGTGTAACCGCGCTCTCCGTGCAGGGCGAGGTCGAGGCCCTCGGTCTCCTGGTCCTCGTCGACGCGCAGGCCGATGATCGCATCGACCACCTTGAGGATCACGAAGGTGACGATGGCGCAGTAGACGATCGTCGCGATCACCGCGTAGAGCTGGATCCACAGCTGCCCGGCCATGCTCATGCCTTCGGCAAGCCCGGCGCCGCCGAGCGACTCGGAGACGAACACGCCGGTCAGCAGCGCGCCGATGATGCCGCCGATGCCGTGCACGCCGAAGCAGTCCAGCGAGTCGTCGTAGCCCATCTTCTTCTTCAGCGTGGTCGCACCCCAGAAGCAGCCCAGGCCGGAGGCGATGCCGATCACGATGGCGCCGCCCGGGCCGACGAAACCGGCTGCCGGGGTGATCGCGACCAGGCCGGCGACCGCGCCGGAGGCGATGCCCAGCGCACTCGGCCTGCCGTGACGCGCCCATTCGGCGAAGGTCCAGGTCAGCGCCGCGGCGGCGGTGGCGATCTGGGTCACGAACATGGCCATGCCGGAGACGCCGTCGGCGGCGAGCTCGCTACCGGCGTTGAAACCGAACCAGCCGACCCACAGCATCGACGCACCGACCAGCGTCAGCATCAGGCTGTGCGGCGGCATGGCCGTGGTCGGGAAGCCCTTGCGCTTGCCGAGCACCAGCGCGGCGACCAGGCCCGCGACACCGGCATTGATGTGCACCACGGTGCCGCCGGCGAAGTCGAGGGCGCCGTCCTGGCCGAGCCAGCCGCCGCCCCAGACCCAGTGTGCTACCGGGAAGTAGACCAGCGTGACCCAGATGGCGGTGAACCAGAGCATCGCCGAGAACTTCATGCGCTCGGCGAACGCGCCGACGATCAGCGCCGGGGTGATGATCGCGAAGGTGAGCTGGAACATCGCGAACACCGTCTCGGGGATGGTGCCGCTCAGGCTGTCGACGCTGACGTTGGCGAACAGGAAGTTCGACAGACCACCGACGAAGGCGTTGAGCGAGCCGCCATCGGAGAAGGCGAGGCTGTAGCCGTAGACCGTCCAGATGAGGGTCACCAGCGCGGTGATCGCGAAGCACTGCATCATCACCGACAGCGCGTTCTTGGCGCGCACCATGCCGGCGTAGAACAGCGACAGCCCCGGGATGGTCATGAACAGGACCAGGGCGGTCGAGGTCAGCATCCACGCGGTGTCACCGGCACTGAGTTCGTCGGCGAAGGCGATGGTCGGCAGCAGGCCGAGCAGGGGAAGGTACTTGAGTGAGCGTTTCATCGTGCGTCTCCTCGGGTCGATGCCGGGTTCAGATCGCTTCCGCGCCGGTCTCGCCGGTGCGGATGCGGACCACGTTCTCGAGCGGGGTGACGAAGATCTTGCCGTCACCGATCTTGCCGGTGCCGGCGGCCTTGCACAGGGTCTCGATCACCTGGTCGAGCAGGCTCGACTCGATGGCGACCTCGAGCTTGATCTTCGGCAGGAAGTCGACGACGTACTCGGCGCCGCGGTAGAGCTCGGTGTGGCCCTTCTGGCGGCCGAAGCCCTTGACCTCGGTGACGGTGATGCCGCGGACCCCGATTTCCGACAGGGCCTCGCGCACGTCGTCGAGCTTGAATGGCTTGATCACTGCGCTGACGAGTTTCATGGCATGCTCCTTCTGCGGTGCGTTACGGCCGGCGGCCGTGGTTCATGGTTAAGCGCTGTGTCGCTATAAAGCATCTGCCGTACCAGTTTTAATAAACAAAATAAAAACAATGACTAAGGATCTAATTCAGCACTTTCCGATGGCTTGGGGTGTGGCGTACGCACCGTTATGGTGCGAAGTGATCATGTTGGTGCGTGCAAATGGTGCATGCGCATCATCTCGGTGCGGCACCGCGAACGCCTGCGATGGAGAATGACGAAATGACGGACGGCAAGGTGGACTACGAGGCGCAGTACAACGCGCGCGAGGCGATCCCGGAACATCCGCAGATCCTGGCGCGCTGGGCACGTGACTCGGCGGTGCTCTGCCAACAGCTGCCGTGCCGGCTCGACCTCGCCTACGGCGACGACCCGGGCGAGCGACTCGACTGGTTTCCTGTCGAGAGCCAGGCGTCGCGACCGGTGCTGTTCTTCATCCATGGCGGCTACTGGCGCACGCTCGACAAGGACCACTTCGCGTTCCTGGTCCCTCCGTTGCAACGCCTCGGCTTCGATGTGGTGCTGGCCAACTACGGCCTCTGTCCGCGCGTGACGATCGCGGAGATCGTCGCGCAGCTGCGGCGGGGCCTGGCGTGGAGCCACGATCACGCCGGTGAGTTCGGCGCCGATCCGGAGCGCATCTTCCTGGCCGGCCACTCGGCCGGCGGCCACCTGGTCGCCATGCTGATGGCGACCGACTGGAAGGCCGAGGGACGAGGGGACGTCGGCGACGCCATCCGGGGTGGTCTCGCGGTCAGCGGCATCTACGACCTGGCGCCGTTGCTGCACACCTCGATCAACGTCGAGGCGCGGCTGGACGCAGATGCGGCACGGGCGCTGAGCCCGGCATGGTCAGCTCCGTGCGTCGACGCCCCGCTGGCGCTCGCGGTCGGCGGCGACGAGAGCGCGGAGTTCGGGCGCCAGGCCGACCTGATCTCGGGCCGCTGGCCGAACGCGCTGCCGCCGGAGACCGTGCCCGGCACGCACCACTTCTCGGTGCTGGAGGAACTCGCGGTGCCGGGCAGCGTACCCTGGCGGCAACTCGAGGCGTTGCTGGCCGGCTGAACGACGCCTGGCCTCGCGCGACAGTCTCAGTCGAGCGGTCGCGAGAGCGTGAACGCGCCGCGAATCTCGCCCGCGCTGTAACCGGTCGCCCGGTCCTCTGGGTAGAGCTCGGCGAGCCGCTCCGTGACCTGCGGCGAGAGCGCCTTGCCGTGGCAGGCGAGACACGGTTTCTCGT
>CBDTVS010000147.1:0-5240 GCA_965364245.1 uncultured Gammaproteobacteria bacterium
TAGCTGCATTGTTCCAATAATGCAACAAATAATGTGAAACGTGTTTCAAATATGGCAGACCTCCCTGCTCCTTGCGACGCCAACTAACGAATGCCCGGATGTTCTATTTCTTTCAATGGATTTGGCTCCCCGTGCCCTACTGCGGGGATCATTCCTTAAACCGTTGGGCAAAACATATTATAATTTGTCATATCAGACCTAAACGTATTAATTTTGCATCAAAAATTAATCATACCCTAGGTCTCGCCAAGCATAAAGCTGCTTGGCTGTTTTTATCCGTAGAAGACGGGTTGACTTTTGTTCCTGTTTTGATGTTAGGTATAAACCCATATTCAGCCATAATATCCGGTCTCATATTTGCGTTTATACACATTAATAATTATTAACAATAACAATATACTAATAGTAATTAAATTTGCGTAATCATAATGACTATCATAACATTAACCATGAAACTTTTTCCATCAATATAACATAATAATAACCATATAAACAGATAGATAAGACAAATATAGTGATTGTGGGCGACGATCAGCGCCGCGGCGTTCAACGCCAGCGCGCGGCGTACCACCTCGCGCGGGTGCACGGTCGCCCCGTCGAGCGTGCCGTGCGAGAGCTCTTCGCAGGCGAGGATCCGGTGGCGGTTGTCGAGGAACAGGCCGAGGAACACCTCGCGGTCACGGTGCCGCAGGCGGCTGACCAGGTAGCGGCGCGTCAGCCCGGGGCTGGTCAGTGCATCGCCACGCGTGAGCGAGGCCTCGAGGTGGCGGCGCGCGAGTTCGAGCACCGCGGCGAGCTGTGCGTACTTGGCGTCGCCGAGCCCGGGCACGGCGCAGAAGCGCGTACGATCCGCTTCGAGCAGGCCGCGCAGGCCGCCGAACTCGACGAGCAGGTGACGCGCCAGGTCGAGGGCGCTGCGGCCGGCGATGCCGGTGCGCAGGAAGATCGCCAGCAGTTCCGCGTCCGAGAGCGTCGCCGGGCCGCGCGCGAGCAGCTTTTCCCGCGGGCGCTCCGCCGCGGGCCAGTCGGTAATCGGCATTCCACCTCCCTGTGCAACGCCTCGTCGATTGCGGATACACTCTAGCCCCACATGGATGCCCTGGCCAACCGCAACGTCCTGCTCGGCATCACCGGCGGGATCGCCGCCTACAAGGCGGCCGAACTGGCCCGCCTGCTGGTCACCGGTGGCGCCGCGGTGCGGGTGGCAATGACCCCTGCCGCGCAGACCTTCATCACCCCGTTGACGCTCCAGGCGCTCACCGGCAACCCGGTCCACACCGACCTGCTCGATCCCGCCGCCGAGGCGGCGATGGGCCACATCGAGCTGGCGCGCTGGGCCGACGTGGTGCTGGTCGCCCCGGCCACCGCGGATTTCATCGCGCGCCTCGCCAACGGGCAGGCCAACGACCTGCTCAGCACGCTGTGTCTTGCGACCCGTGCGCCCGTGGCGTTGGCGCCGGCGATGAACACCCAGATGTGGCTGCACCCGGCCACCCGGGCCAACTGCGAGCAACTGACCGCGCGCGGCGTGACGCTGCTCGGTCCCGGCAGCGGCGACCTCGCCTGCGGGGAGACCGGTCCGGGACGCATGCTCGATCCGGCCGAGTTGCTCGCGGCGATGCCGGAGCTGCTCGGGGGCGGCCCGCTGCACGGCGTGCGGGTGCTGGTCACCGCCGGGCCCACGCTCGAGGCGGTGGACCCGGTCCGCTACATGGGCAACCGCAGCTCGGGGAAGATGGGGTTTGCGGTTGCCGCCGCGGCGGCACGCGCCGGGGCCAGCGTCACGCTGGTCGCGGGGCCGGTCACGCTGCCGACACCTGCCGGGGTGCGGCGCGTCGACGTCGAGAGCGCCGCACAGATGCACGCCGCGGTGTTCGAGGCGCTCGATGGCTGCGACATCTACATCGGCGCTGCCGCGGTTGCCGACTACCGTCCCGTCCGCGCGGCGGGTGAGAAGATCAAGAAGGAGGCCGCGGCGCTCACCGTCGAACTCGAGCGCACGGCCGACATCCTCGCCGAGGTGGCCGCGCGCGATCCGGGGCCGTTCACGGTCGGTTTCGCGGCTGAGACCGGCAACGTCGCCGACTATGCGCGCGCCAAGCTGACGGCCAAGCGGCTCGACATGATTGCCGCGAATCGCGTCGGCGAAGGACTCGCCTTCGGCACCGACGACAACGAACTCGAGCTCTTCTGGGCCGACGGCGGCATGCGCCTGGCCCGCGCCCCCAAGCAGGAGCTCGCCCAGCAACTCATCGAACAGATTGCCGAGCGTTACGATGCCACACGACGTCAAGGTCAAGATTCTCGATCCGCGGATCGGTGACACCATCCCGCTGCCGCACTACGCGACGGACGGTTCCGCCGGCCTTGACCTGCGCGCCTGCGTCGAAGGCCCGCTCGAGATCGCGCCCGGTGCGACGCATCTGGTTCCTACGGGCATCGCCATCCACCTCGACGACCCGGGGCTGGCGGCGATGCTGCTGCCGCGATCCGGCCTCGGCCACAAGCACGGCATCGTGCTCGGCAACCTGGTCGGTCTGATCGACAGCGACTACCAGGGGCAGCTGTTCGTCTCCTGCTGGAACCGCTCTGGTGAGTCCTTTACCATCGAGATCGGGGAACGTATCGCCCAGATGGTCATCGTCCCGGTGGTGCACGCTAACTTCACCGTCGTCGACGACTTCGAGACCTCTTCTCGCGGCGATGGCGGCTTCGGCCATTCCGGTCGGCACTGAGCGGGACGCACGACGACATGAAACTGCCCAGCATCCCGAAGTTCGGATCGAAGAAGCGCAAGGGCGACGACTTCGAGACCATCGTCAAGGAGAGCCCCAACAAGGGCAAGAAGGCCAGGAAGCCGAAGAAGGCCGCCGGTCCCGGCGGGCTGCGCCTGCCCCATTTCGCCCTCGCCCTCGCGATCCCTTCCGCGCTGTTTTTCGCTGCGATCCCGGCCGCCGTCTGGGTGCTCGGTGGCCAGTCGGCCCAGGCGACCGTGGAGGCACAGAGCCAGGTCGCCGGCCGCGCGGTGCGCGCCCAGGTCGAGGCGTACCTGGCGCCGGTCGTGGCGCGCGTGTCGTCGATTGCCGCGGGCATGGTCGATCCGGCCCTGTTCGCCGCGGACCAGGCCGGGCGTGATGCGCGCGCGGCCGAACTGGCGGCACAGTTTCCTGATGCGAAGCGGGTGCGCCTGCTCCCCGCCGGCTACGACACCCTCGAGCAGGAGGCGGACCCGCCGATCAGTTACGCCGACATCGAGCAGTTCGGCAAGGCCAGTGCCGAACCCGGCAAGGCGCTGCCGCTGGAGGTCTACCAGTTCGGTGGTCCCCAGGCCCATCTCAACCTGGTGCATGCCATCACCGAGGGCGAGGGCGAAGCGACACGTGCACGTGGCCTGCTGGTGGTCAGCTACGACCTCGGCTTGCCGCGCCAGGCGCTGCGCACGGCGGGTGGTCTGCCGGGGTACGCAGAGCTGGTGCAGGTTGCGGGCGGCAAGCAGCTGGTGCTCGGCAGTGTCGGCAATGCGTCCCACAAGCAGGGCCCCGCGCTGGCCAGCGAGAAGGTGCCGGGCAGCCTCTGGAGTGTCCGTTACTGGCCCGATGCGGGTGCTGCCGCCGCGCTGGGCGTGCCGCTCGAACAGCTGGGTGCGGTATTCGGCGGTGCGCTGCTGCTTTTCCTCGCCACGCTCGTGCTGGTCTTCCGTTGGCTCTCGGGCGTGATGCGCCAGGACCAGGCGGCGATCATCAAGCTGGTCGGCGACCTGGTCGAGCGCGGTTCGCGTACCAGTTACCCAGTGAAGCTGGCGAGCTTCCGCGCCATGGTCAAGCTCATCAGCAGCCTGTCGCCGCGTCTGGTGGCGGCCCAGGCAGCCCAGGCGCAGGCCCAGGCGAGCGCGGCGGCCCAGGAGGCTGCAGCGGCGCCGGCGGAAGGGGGCGCGCCGCAGGAGGCTGCTGCCGCGCCGAAGGGTAGCCCCCTCTCCAACCTGTTCGACGACCTCGATCTTCCCGACCTGGGTGACGAGGCCCCGGCCGCCCCGGCAGCGGGCGACGTGAAGGTGCCGAGCTCGATCTTCCGCGCCTACGACATCCGCGGCGTGGTCGGCAGCACGCTCAACCCGGGCGTGGCGCGCCAGATCGGTCTGGCGATCGGCAGCGCCGCGCTCGACCGCGGCCAGCAGGCCGTGGTGGTCGGGCGTGACGGCCGCCTGTCGGGCCCGCAGATGCTCGACGCGCTCGCCGACGGGCTGCGCGCCAGCGGGCGCGAGGTGATCACGATCGGGCTGGTGCCGACCCCGGTGCTCTACTTCGCGACCCACCATCTCGGCATCGCGTCGGGCGTGATGGTCACGGGCAGTCACAACCCTCCGGATTACAACGGCTTCAAGATCGTGCTCGACGGCGAGGCGCTGTCGGGCCAGGCGATCCAGGGGCTCTACCAGCGTCTCGAGGCCGGCGACCTGAGCAGCGGGGCGGGCGAGGCGCGCGAGGCGCAGGTGATCGACGACTACGTCGAGCGCATCGTCTCCGACGTCCACCTCGCCCAGCCGCTGAAGGTGGTGATCGACTGCGGCAACGGGGCCGCCGGCGCGGTCGCGCCAGCGCTGTTCAGCGCGCTCGGCTGCGAGGTGGTCGAGCTCTATTGCGAGGTCGACGGCCAGTTCCCGAATCACCACCCCGACCCGAGCCAGACCGAGAACCTGCAGGACCTGATCGAGACCGTGCAGCGCGAGGGTGCGGCCGTCGGCCTCGCCTTCGACGGCGACGGCGACCGGCTCGGCGTGGTCGACGCGAAGGGCAACGTCATCTGGCCCGACCGCCTGATGATGCTGTTCGCCCGCGATCTGCTCGCGCGCCACCCCGACGCCGAGATCATTTACGACGTCAAGTGCAGCCGCAACCTGGCCAGCGTCATCAAGCAGAGCGGCGGCCGCCCGACCATGTCGCGCACCGGCCACTCGCTGATCAAGGCACGCATGCGCGAGTCGGGGGCGCTGCTGGCCGGCGAGATGAGCGGCCACTTCTTCTTTGGCGAGCGCTGGTACGGCTTCGACGACGGTCTCTACGCCGGCGCGCGCCTGCTCGAGATCCTCTCTGGCCTCGATCTCGCCAGCAGCGAGGTGTTCGCCGGCCTGCCCGACAGCATCAGCACGCCAGAGCTGAAGATCACGGTTCCCGACGGCGCCCAGCATGGCATCGTCGAGCGCCTGGTGGCGCAGGGTCAGGCGCAGTTCCCCGACGCCGAGG
>CBDTVS010000148.1:0-5235 GCA_965364245.1 uncultured Gammaproteobacteria bacterium
GCCTCGCTGCTGCTGGTGATCGCGATCGGCATCGTGCTGGCGCGCCTGACCTGGCAACTGCTGCCCGGCGAGGCACCGGTCTCACCGCACGAACTCACCCCGCAACAGGACGCCAAGCCCAAGGCTACGCCGCGCTCGCGGGACGGCCTCGCGGTGGCCCTGTTCGGGACGGAACAGGCGGCCCCCGAGCCGGTCGCGGAACCCGTCCCCGAGGAGGCACCGCCAACCCGCCTCGATCTCAAACTCCGTGGCATCGCCCTGGCCAACGGTGAGCAGCCTTCGCTGGCCATCGTCGAGGGCAGCGACCGTGAGAGCCTCCCCTACCGGGTTGGCGACACCCTGCCAGGCGATGCCGAGCTGCTGCGCATCGAGGCCGACCGCGTGATCCTGCGCCACCGCGGCAGTGTCGAGGCGCTCTACTTCAGCGATGAGCCGCCCCCCGCCGCCCGGACACGCTCAACTACGCGCCTGGGCAGCAGCGGGGGCACCAGCGGCAGCGTGCAACTCTCGCCGCAATCAAGCACCCGCATCCGCGATTATCTGAGCCTGTTGCCGTCCGATCCCACGCGCATGACCGAGCTGGTCCGGGCGCTGCCGGTGATGGAGAACGGTCAACTCAAGGGGTTTCGTCTGTTCCCCGGCCAGCAGCGCGAGTTGTTTGGCGAGGCCGGGCTGCGACGTGGCGACATCGCCACGAGCATCAACGGCCTACCGCTCGACGATCCGGCACGCGGTATGGAACTGCTGAACCAGCTCGCGTCGGCGAGCCGCTTCAAGATCGAGATCCTGCGCCGCGGACAGCCACAGGTTCTGGACATCCAGCTCTGAATGCCGTGATTGATAAGCGCATAGGCAGCCGTTAACCTCGACTGAGGGGAACAGGGGGAGGTCTCGGGGATGAAGCGCAGGCTAATAAATGCCGCGCGCCACGCCGCGTGCGCGCTGGCGCTGACGTTGTCGCTGGCCGCACCGCTGGCCGCGCAGAACGTCACCCTCAACCTGAAAGACGCAGACATCCGTTCGGTCATCGAGACCGTCGCCGAACTCACCGGGCGCAGCTTCATCGTCGATCCGCGCGTGCAGGGCAAGGTGACCGTGGTCACCAGCCGCCAGCTGAGCACCGCCCAGGTCTACGAGGTCTTCCTGTCGATCCTCGAACTGAACGGCTATGCGGCCGTCGATAGCGGCCAGGTCACCAAGATCATCCCGGCGGCGGGCGCCAAGACCAGCCCCACCCCGCTGGTCAACGACCCGGATGCCGCACCCGGTGACGCCGAGGTGAGCCGCGTCATCGAACTCAACTCGGTGCGTGCTGCCGAACTGGTACCCCTGTTGCGCCCGTTGCTGCCACAGGAGGGCCATCTCGCGGCGCACAACTCGAGCAACGTGCTGATCATCTCCGGCAAGGCCGGCAACGTCGCCCGCCTCGAGCAGGTGATACGACGCATCGACCAGGACGGCGACAGCGAGATCGAGATCGTGCCACTGCGCCACGCTTCGGCCAGCGAGGTGGTGAAGATGCTCGCGGCGCTGCAGGCCGATCTCGGCAAGGCCCCCGGCGCGGCAGCCCAGGCCGGTGAGGGCCTGCGCTTCGTCGCCGACGCACGCTCCAACAGCGTCATCCTGAGTGGCGACCGCGCCCAGCGC
Source organism: uncultured Gammaproteobacteria bacterium (assembly GCA_965364245.1). Taxonomy (GTDB): domain Bacteria; phylum Pseudomonadota; class Gammaproteobacteria; order QNFN01; family QNFN01; genus QNFN01. The sequence goes on from CBDTVS010000148.1 coordinate 1,648, forward strand.
CTGGGGGCGCGGGCGCTGATCGTCCATCTCGACACCCCGCTCGAGAACAGCGGCAATATCCACGTCCTCTATCTTCACTACGCCAAGGCAAGCGACGTCGCAAAGGTGCTGCAGGGCATCGTCGAGTCGGAGCGCAAGGAGCAGCAGAAAGAGGGGGGTCGCGCAACCGGCGACGCCACGCTGATCCAACCCGACGAGACCACCAACGCGCTGGTGATCCACGCGGACCCCGAGCGGTTCCGCGCCCTCGAAGACGTGGTGCGCCAGCTCGACATCCGCCGCGCCCAGGTGCTCGTCGAGGGCATCATCGCCGAGACCAGCGCCGGCAAGAGCGCCGAGCTCGGCGTGCAGTGGAACTTCATCCGCGATGCTGCCAACAACTCGGGCGCGGCCATCGGCACCAATTTCGACCTCACCGGGCAAGGCATCAACACCATCAGCCGCAACCCGGCCGCACTCGGCGACGGGCTCAGCCTCGGCTACCTCGACGGCACCATCAGCGTACTCGGCACCGATATCCTCAACATCGGCGCCCTACTCCGCGCCCTTGCCTCGGACACCGACACCAACATCCTCGCCACACCGACGCTGGTCACCATGGACAACTCCGAGGCGGAGATCGTCGTCGCGCAGAACGTGCCATTCCTGACCGGCCAGTACGCCAATACCGGCGCGTCCGCGCCCGGCGTCAACCCGTTCCAGACCATCGAGCGCCAGGATGTTGGCCTGACCCTGCGCCTGACTCCGCAGATCAACGAGGGCGACGCAATCAAGATGGCGATCGAGCAGGAGGTCTCGAACCTCAGCAACACCACCAACACCGGCGCGGTCGACCTGATCACCGTCAAGCGCCAGATCCGCACCAACGTCATCGTCGATGACGGCCGGCTGATCGTGCTCGGCGGCCTGATCGACGACAACCTGCGCCAGGGCGTCAGCAAGGTGCCGCTGCTCGGTGATATCCCCGGTCTCGGTGCGCTGTTCCGCTACCGCACTGACAATGTCGAGAAACGCAACCTGATGATCTTTCTGCGCCCCGAGATCATGCGCGACGGCGAGACCAGTCAGCGCGTGAGCCTCGGCAAGTACAACATGATCCGCAACGAGCAGCTGCGGCAACGCGAACGGGAAGGCATGCTGCTGGAATACCCCGACAAGCCCCTGCTACCCGAAACGGAGCCTCGATGAGCTCCTCGGGAGCGCTACCGCACCTCACGTTCGCCTTCGCCAAGCGCCACGGGGTGCTGCTGCAGGCCGGGGCAGATGGATGCCTGACCGCGCTGCATCGCACCGACGCGGCACTCGCCAGCCTGGCCGAGGTGCGCCGTCTGGCCAACCGGCCGCTTGCGTTCGAAAGCCTCTCCGAAGAACGCTTCGACGCGTTGCTGACGCACGCCTACGAGGGTGGCGCACTGCAGGCGGGAGCGATCATCGGCAACGTTGAGGAAGACCTCGCACTGGCCGACATCGCGCGTGAAATCGGGGAACCAGAGGACCTGCTCGAGAGTGAGGACGATGCACCGGTCATCCGCCTGATCAACGCGCTGCTGACCGAGGCGATCCGCGGTGGCACCTCTGATATCCACGTCGAACCGCTCGAACAGGCGGTGCGCGTGCGCTTTCGCATCGACGGCATCCTGCGCGAGGTGCTGCGCCCGAAGCGCGCACTTGGGCCGCTGCTGGTGTCCCGCATCAAGGTCATGGCCGAGCTGGACATCGCCGAGAAGCGCATCCCCCAGGACGGTCGTATCTCGCTGCGCATCGCCGGGCGCGCGGTCGACGTGCGCGTCTCGTGCATCCCCGGGGCGCACGGCGAACGCGTGGTGCTGCGCCTGCTCGACAAGCAGTCCGGGCGCCTGACGCTGGAGCAGCTCGGCGTCCCGCGCACACAGCTCGTGCAGCTCGAGGAGCTGATCCGTCGCCCGCACGGCATCCTGCTGGTGACCGGCCCTACCGGCTCGGGCAAGACCACGACACTCTACGCTGCACTGCTGCAGCTCAACGATCAGAGCCGCAACCTGATGACCGTCGAGGACCCCATCGAGTACTATCTCGAGGGCGTCGGCCAGACCCAGGTCAACACGCGTGTCGAGATGAGCTTCGCGCGCGGACTGCGCGCGATCCTGCGCCAGGACCCTGACGTGGTCATGGTCGGCGAGATCCGCGACCTCGAGACGGCGCAGATCGCGGTCCAGGCGAGCCTCACCGGCCATCTCGTTCTCTCTACCCTGCACACCAACAGCGCGGTGGCCGCGATCACGCGCCTGCGCGACATGGGTATCGAGTCGTTCCTGCTCGCATCGAGCGTTGTCGGCGTCCTCTCCCAGCGCCTGGTGCGCCTGCTCTGCCCCGCGTGCAAGAGCGGCTACGACCCCGACGCCGCCGAGCGCGCCACGCTCAGCCTGGGGGATGCACCGGCCACGCTCTACCGGCCAGTCGGCTGCGTGGAGTGTGACCACCTCGGGTACCGAGGTCGCACCGGGATCTTCGAGATGCTGACCGTCGACGAAGGGCTGCGTACGCTGATCCACGACGACGCCAGCGAGCAATCGCTCGCCACCCACGTACGCGCCCACCACCCCGGCCTTCACCAGGACGGCCTGCGACGCGTGCTGCAGGGCGAGACCTCGCTCGAAGAGGTGCTGCGCGTGACCCGCGAGGAGTGAGGCGTGGGCGCCTACGAGTACCTGGCGCTCACCGGCCGCGGGCGTGAACAGCGCGGCGTCCTCGAGGGCGACTCCGCGCGCCATGTCCGTCAGCAACTGCGTGAACGGGGCCTCAGCACGCTCGAGGTCAACCCGGTTAGCGGGCGCACCAGCGAGTCCCGCGCCCCGACCCACCGCGACCGCGTGCCCATTGCCGAACTGGTGGTTGCCACGCGCCAACTCGCGACTCTCGCACGTGCGGGCCTGCCGGTGGGCGAAGTGCTCGGCACCGTCGCCGAACAGAGCAGCCGCCCGGCGACGCGTCGCGTGCTCCTCGGCGTCCGCGGGCGCGTGGTCGAAGGCATGGCGCTCTCCGACGCGTTGGCCGAATACCCGCGCGTGTTCGAGCCGTTCTTCCGCGCCACGGTCGCCGCCGGCGAGCAGTCGGGACGGCTCGCCGAGGTGCTCGAGCGACTCGCCGACCACGTCGAGCGCAACCAGTCCCTGCGTCAGAAACTTGGGCTCTCGCTGATCTACCCCGCACTGGTGTTGCTGGTCGCGATCGCCGTGATCGGTGTGATGATGGTCTATGTGGTGCCCGAGGTGGTGCGAGTCTTCACCGGCATCGGCCAGGAACTGCCGTGGTTCACCCGCGCGCTGATCGCCACCAGCGATCAGGTACGTTTGCTTGCACTGCCCGGGAGCATGCTGCTGCTCGTCGCGGTGCTCGGCGGCGGGGCGCTGCTGCGCCTGCCGACGATGCGCCTCGTCTTCGACCGGGTCCTCCTCGTCCTGCCCCTGGTCGGTACGGGCGTGCGCCGGCTCAGCGTGGCGCGCTTCGTGCGCACCCTGGCGATCCTGACCGCCAGCGCGGTGCAGCTGCTCGACGGGGTGCGCCTGGCGAGCGAGGTCGTGCCGAACGGGGCGCTGCGCCACACGCTGG
>CBDTVS010000149.1:0-5220 GCA_965364245.1 uncultured Gammaproteobacteria bacterium
AGCTGTTCGGTGGGCTCGATGCGAAGGCGCTTGGCGAGATCGCCGAGTTCTGCCAGCCGCTGCACCTCGCAGACGGCGGCTTACTGATCGCCGAGGGCCGGCCGCAGACCCCGGATCTCTACCTCGTGATCGAGGGTGAGTTCGACGTCATCACCCGTCATCCGGCTAAGCCCGACGAGCGCATGACCCTTGGCAACCTCGACTACGAGGTGGTCGGTGAGATCGCCTGGCTGACCGGGGCCACGCGCAGTGCCACGGTGCGCTGTCGCGGCGACCTGCTCGCGCTGCGTGTCGACGGGCCCGGGTTGAAGGCCTACCTTGAGGGCAATCACGACGTCGGTTTCGAGGTGATGCGCAGTTTGATGCGTGCCGTCGCACAGAAACTGATCGATGCGAATTTCTTCCTGATGTGACGCCCGGGCGTCCGCAGTTTCACGAATGAAGAGGTAATGGAAGATGGGAATCCTCGACGAACTGAAGAAAGAGGCCGAGAACAAGAAGGCCCAGGAAGATCAGGAGGAACTGGTCAAGGAGGAGCGCGAGCGCTACATGCGCGAGGTGCTCGATCCCGCCATGCGCGGGCTGTTCAACTTCAGCCACGACCTCGCCAAGCACCTTAACTACGTCAAGCCCGACATCACCGCGCACTACCGGCTTCCAGGGGTGCGCAACGTCCAGGATTTCAAGCAGGGCGAGTACTTCGTCGAGGACTACCACGAGGGGACGTTCAACATCCGCTTCGTCTGCAGCAACGGCCAGAAGTACCACATCCGCACCGAGTCAGAGGCCGACCTCGAGAGGATCAAGGACTTCCTCTGGCGGCGCGGCCTGCGCTACCAGTCGCGCGAGTTCTTCGACTCGAGCTACAACAAGGCCGGCGAGTTCCACGTCGAGGGGCGCGTACAGATCGACATGCAGTTCGCCGCGCGCCTCGAGTCGCAGTCGATCGAGCTCAAGATCAGCAACTACGGTGATTTCGAGACCCAGACCGTATCGCTCGACCCCGTGGACGTCGACGAACGCTTCCATGACGAACTCGGCCGCTTCATCATGCGCCAGCCCAACCGCCTGATGGACTACAACAAGTTCCGCTTCAGCGACGAGCAGCGCCAGGCGCTGCGCAAGCAGTTGCGGGATCAGTTCATCAGCGGGCTCGGCGGTTCCGAGCCGCCGGCAGGCCTCGAAGAGGAAGCGGCGGCCAAGCCCAAGGGCGGCGGCTCGGTCCTGGGCAACCTGTTCCGGCGCGACAAATGATGCCGCAGCTGCGGTTCACACCCCGGGCCGTCCCTGGGGTGGGCGTCTGAGCGTCCGGTGAACGACAGCCAGGCGCACTGGGAGCAGGTCTACAGGGACCGCCAGGCCGACGAGGTCAGCTGGTACCAGGCCCATCCGGCCATTTCGCTGCGCCTCATCGAGGCGAGCGCCGTCTCTCCAGACTCCCCCGTGCTCGATGTCGGTGGCGGTGCCTCGTGCCTGGTCGATTGCCTGCACGCGCGTGGCTTCGGCGACCTCACGGTGCTCGACATCTCCCAGGGCGCGCTCGCGCATGCCCGTGGGCGACTCGGCGAGGCCGCCGAGGGAATCGACTGGATCGTTACCGACATCACCCGCTTCACGCCGACGCGCCGGTTCGGGCTCTGGCACGATCGTGCGGTCTTCCATTTTCTGGTCGATGACGAAGCCCGGGCCGGCTACCTGGCCGCCCTGCGTGCGGGGCTCGCGCCGGGCGGAGCGCTGGTCCTCGGGACGTTCGCTACCGGTGGACCGCGCCGTTGCAGCGGTCTGCCCGTTCGCCAGTACGACGCACCGACCCTGTGCGCAGAGCTTGGCGACGAGTTCGAACTGCTCGATGCGACACGTGCCGTGCATCGCACGCCGGGCGATGTCGAGCAACTCTTCGCCTGGTTCCGGCTGCGCCGTCGCCGCGGTTCCTGAGCCTGCCGTAGCGGTTCCCCGCACGCCCCGACTCTGACATCATGGCGCCCCGCCGGGATGGCCCCGGACGAGATTCCAGATGATTCTCAACGACGACGGCATCGAGACGCTCCCGCTGAGCGAGTTCACCGAGAAGGCGTACCTGGACTACTCCATGTACGTCATCCTCGACCGTGCGCTGCCGAACCTCGGTGACGGCCTCAAGCCGGTGCAGCGGCGCATCGTCTACGCGATGTCCGAGCTCGGCCTGTCGGCCGCCTCCAAGCACAAGAAGTCGGCGCGTACGGTCGGTGACGTGCTCGGCAAGTTCCATCCGCACGGCGACAGCGCCTGCTACGAGGCGATGGTGCTGATGGCCCAGCCGTTCGCCTACCGCTACCCGCTGATCGACGGCCAGGGTAACTGGGGCTCGCCCGACGACCCGAAGTCGTTCGCGGCGATGCGCTACACCGAGGCGCGGCTCGCAGCCTTCGCCGAGGTGCTGCTCGCCGAGCTTGGCCAGGGCACCGTCGACTGGACGCCGAACTTCGACGGGACGCTCGAGGAGCCGCTGCTGCTGCCGGCCCGCCTGCCGCACGTGCTGCTCAACGGGACGACCGGGATCGCCGTCGGCATGGCCACCGACATCCCTCCGCACAATCTCAACGAAGTGGTCGACGCCTGCATCGCGCTGCTCGAGAAGCCGAAGAGCAGCGTCGTCGACCTGATGCAGCATCTGCCCGGCCCCGACTTCCCGACCGAGGCCGAGATCATCACGCCGGCCGAGGAGCTGCGTACCCTCTACGAAACCGGCAACGGTTCCCTGCGCCAGCGCGCGGTCTGGGAGCGCGAGAACGGTGATGTGGTCGTCACCGCGCTGCCGCACCAGGTCTCCGGGGCCCGCATCCTCGAGCAGATCGCCCAGCAGATGCAGGCCAAGAAGCTGCCGATGGTCGAGGACCTGCGCGACGAGTCCGACCACGAGAACCCGACCCGGCTGGTCATCGTCCCGCGCAGCAACCGCGTCGATCTCGAGGCGCTGATGTCGCACCTGTTCGCGACCACCGACCTCGAGCGCAGCTACCGGGTCAACCTCAACGTCATCGGCCTCGACGGTCGCCCGGGCGTGCGCAACCTGGTCGAGATCCTCACCGAGTGGCTGAGTTTCCGCCGCGCCACGGTGACCCGGCGCCTGCAGTACCGGCTCGACAAGGTCAGCGAGCGGCTGCATATCCTTGAGGGGTTGCTGGTCGCGTTCCTCAACATCGACGAGGTGATTGCGATCATCCGCCAAGAGGATAAGCCGAAGCCGGTGTTGATGGAGCGCTTCGGGATCAGCGACCGCCAGGCCGAGGCGATCCTCGAGCTCAAGCTGCGCCACCTGGCGAAGCTCGAGGAGGTCAGGATCCGCGCCGAGCAGGAGGCGCTCGCCGCCGAGCGCGAGAAGCTGCAGGCCCTGCTCGACTCGCCGCGCAAGCTGACCCGGTTGATCCGCGACGAGCTGCGCGCCGACGCCGAGAAATTCGGCGACCCGCGCCGCTCCCCGTTGCGCACGCGCGAGGCCGCCCGCGTCCTGGACGAGAGCGCGGTCATGCCCAGCGAGCCGGTCAGCGTGATCCTGTCGACGGCCGGCTGGGTGCGCGCCGCCAAGGGCCACGACATCGACCCGGCTGGACTCACCTACCGTGCCGGCGACGCCTGCCTGGCGGTCGCGCGCGGGCGCAGCAACCAGCTCGCGACGTTCCTCGATTCCACCGGTCGCTGCTATTCGCTGCCGGCGCACAGCCTGCCGTCGGCGCGCGGCCAGGGCGAACCGCTGACCGGGCGGCTCAGCCCACCGAGTGGCGCGGCGTTCGTCGCGGTGTCGATGGCGCGCCCCGAGGAGCAGCTGCTGGTCGCCTCCGACGCCGGGTACGGCTTCGTCACCAGTGGCGAGAACCTGGTGGCCAAGAACAAGTCCGGCAAGGTGCTCCTGACGCTGCCGCGCGGTGCCCGGGTGCTGGTGCCGGTCGTGGTCGGCGACCCGGAGCACGACCTGGTTGCCGCGGTCACCAGCGCTGGCCGGCTGCTGCTGTTCCCGGTGGCCGAACTGCCGGTGATGGGCCGCGGCAAGGGCAATAAGATCATCGCCATTCCCGGGCCGAAGGTCGCCGCGCGCGAGGAGTACGTCACCGCGCTGGCGTGCGTTCCTGCCGGCGGTGGCCTGACGCTGTTCTGTGGCAAGCGCCACGTGACCCTGAAGGCCGCCGATCTCGAGCATTACCGCGGCGAGCGTGGACGGCGGGGCGCGCTGTTGCCGCGCGGCTTCCGGAACGTGGATGGTGCCGAGGCGCGCTGAGGGCGCTTGTCGTGGGTCGCCGGCAGGGTATGATCGTGTCTCGACTCCCCGTCCCGATTCGCTGCCGCGCATGACCCTGATCCGACCCTTCGCTGGCCTGCGCCCCGCCCCAGGGCGTGCCGCCGACGTGCTCGCGCCGCCCTACGACGTGCTGTCATTCGACGAGGCGCGGACGCGTGCTGCCGGGCGGCCGTGGAGCTTCCTGCACATCTCGCGTCCTGAGATCGACCTGCCCGAGACCCTCTCGCCGTACGATCCGGCGGTCTATGCCAAGGGGGCCGAAAACCTTGCCGGCATGCTCGAGGCGGAGGTCCTGCTGCGCGACCCCGAGCCCTGCTTCTACGTCTACCGCCTGCAGATGGACGGGCACGTCCAGACCGGGCTGGTCGCCGCCGCCTCGGTACCCGCCTACGACGCCAATCGCATTCGCAAGCACGAGTACACGCGTCCCGACAAGGAGGACGACCGGGTTCGCCAGATCGACGCCCTGGACGCCCAGACCGGGCCGGTGCTGTTGGCCCACCGCGTCCATTCCGGGCTGCGCACGCTGGTTACGGGCGTGTGCGAGGGGGCGCCCGCAGCGGACGTCACCACCGACGACGGCGTGCGCCACACGTTCTGGGTGGTCGAGGATCCCGGGCTCGTCGAGGCGCTCGGCGCGCTATTCGATCCGGCCACCGCCGGGGCCGTCGACACGCTCTACATCGCCGATGGCCACCACCGTTCGGCCGCCGCATCCCGGGTCGCGGCGCAACGCCGGGAACGGGGCGGACCGGGCTGGACCGGGGCCTGCGAGGGCTTCCTCGCGGTGCTCTTCCAGGCCGACGAGTTGCGCATCCTCGATTACAACCGGGTGGTCCGGGACCTCAACGGCCTCTCGCGCGAGGCGTTTCTGGGCCGCGTCGAGGAGCGCTTCGAGGTCGTGCCATCCCCCGTCCCGCTGCGTCCGGAACGCAGCGGCGAGTTCG
>CBDTVS010000150.1:0-5191 GCA_965364245.1 uncultured Gammaproteobacteria bacterium
GCCGGCACCGCCCTGCCGGTGCCGGTGCTGGCGCTGAACCGTCTCGCCGAACCGGGAATCGTCAACGGATTCCTGCGCCAGTTCGCGCTGGCCCCGGAGGACGAGGCCGTCGAGGTCGCCGATCGCGCCTGGGTCGACGGCCACCGCGAGATGCTGGTGCTGACGCCGACGACCGACTTCGGCCAGCGCGTGGCAGCCGCCTTCCGCGAACGCTGGGAGGCGCTCGGTGGCCAGCTGCTCGAGACGCGCGGCTACGATCCGGGTGAGAACGACTTCTCCGAGCCGATCACCGCGCTGCTCGACCTCTCGGCGAGCGAGTCGCGCTACCGGGCGCTGCGCGGCGTGCTCGGTCGCTCGCTGGAGTTCGAACCGCGCCGGCGGCGCGACGCGGACGCGGTGTTCCTCGTCGCACTGCCACGCCAGGCGCGGTTGCTCAAACCGCAGCTCGCGTTCCACCATGCCGCCGACCTGCCGGTCTTTGCCACGTCGCACGTCTATGAGCCCGGCACCCCGCCCGAGGCCAATCGCGACCTCGACGGCCTGCGTTTCTGCGACATGCCATGGACCCTCGGCGCCATGGACAGCGTCCTGGCTGGGGGCCTGCCAACGGCAAACGGCACCGGTGGCCGGCTGTTCGCGCTGGGCACCGACGCCTATGGACTACTGCCCTACCTCGCGCGCCTGCAGGCCGACCCCGGAAGCCGTCTCGACGCCCAGTCGGGACTGCTGTGGCTCGACGCGCAGGGCGTCGTGCACCGCCAGCTGCTGTGCGCGGAGTTCGCCGAGGGCCTGCCGCGCCTGATCGGGTATACGCCGCCGCCACGCCTGGCGACGGCGGCCTTGCCCGTACCCGAGTGAGCCTGGCACGCGCATCCACGCCGAGGCTCGATGGCGCCAGCGCGGAAACCCTGGCCCTGCGCCACCTGGAGCAGGCCGGGCTGCGGTTGGTGGAGCGCAACTACCGCTGCCGCGGCGGCGAGATCGACCTGGTCATGCTGGACGCCGACAGCCTGGTGTTCGTCGAGGTGCGCTACCGCAGCTCGACGCGCTTCGGCCGGGCCGAGGAGACCGTGACCGCGACCAAGCAGGCGCGCCTGACGACCGCGGCCAGCCACTACCTGCAGCGCCATGCCATCACCCGACCGGCACGCTTCGACGTGGTCGCCATCCACCCGGCGAGCGGTGGGGAGCATGCAGTAGAATGGATCCGGGACGCCTTCGGCGCCTGAGCCGAAACACATTACCTCACGCAAGGAGACGCGCCATGAGACAGCACCTGATCCTGCTCGCCCTGATCGCCGCGCTGCTGCAGGGCTGCGCCGCCGCGGTGGTGACCGGCGCTGCGACGGGCGCCGTGACACTCTACGACCGTCGGACGACGGGGGTCATGCTCGAGGACGAGAACATCGAACTGAAGATCGCTTCGCGGCTGCGCAACGACGCCGGCATTGCCGCGCAGGCGCACATCAACACCACCAGCTTCAACCTGACGGTGCTGCTGACCGGCGAGACCCCGACCCCCGAACTGCGCGCCCGGGCCGAAGCCATCGCGCGCGGCGTCCCGAGCGTCAAGCGGGTGGTCAACGAACTGACCATCGCCGCGCCGAGTTCCATGACCGCCCGGGCCAGCGACACGCTGATCACCTCGAAGGTCAAGACCGGGCTGCTCAAGATCGACCTCCCCGACTACTCACCCGAGCGGGTCAAGGTGGTCACCGAGGCAGGTGCGGTCTACCTGATGGGTCTGGTGACCCAGGACGAGGCCGACGCCACGATCGAGCGTGCACGCCGGGTCGGCGGCGTGCAGCGCGTCGTCAACGTCTTCGAGTACGTGAACTGAGCCGACTCAGTCGCCCAGCAGGTCGCGGTAGAGCGCCGCGTCGGCCTCGCTGAAGCAGCACGCGACCAGGCGTTCGAACGCCCCTTCCATGGCGCGCATCTCGCGCACCGCGATCGCCGCGGCGCGCGCCTTCGGAAAGCCGTAGACCCCGGTACTGATCGCCGGGAACGCGACGCTGCGTGCGCCGTGCTCGAATGCCAGCTGGAGAGAGCGCGCGTAGCACGCTGCCAGCAGCGCATCCTCTTCGTGATCCCCACCGTGCCAGACCGGGCCAACGGTGTGGATCACCCAGCGTGCGGGCAGGCGGAACCCGGGCGTGATCCGCGCTTCGCCTGTTGGACAGCCACCGAGACCACGGCAGTGCTCGAGCAGCTCCGGGCCGGCTGCACGGTGGATCGCGCCGTCGACGCCGCCCCCACCGAGCAGGCTGCCGTTCGCGGCGTTGACGATCGCGTCGACCTCGAGACGGGTGATGTCGCCGGTGACGACCTCGAGCATCGGCCTGCCTACTTGACCACCTTCAGCGCCGGGCGGCCCGCACCGCGCGCCGGCTTGTCGGGCGGCGGCTCGTCGCCGTCCCCACCCTCCTCGGGCGGGAACATCATGCCCTGGCCGTTCTCGCGGGCGTAGATCGCCAGCACCGCGGCGATCGGCACGTGCACCACCATCGGACGACCGCCGAAGCGGGCGTGGAACTCGATCGCCTCGTCGCCGAGCACCAGCTGCTCGCTGGCCAGCGGGCTGATGTTGAGCACGATGCGCCCCTCCTCGACGTGCTCGTCGGGCACTTCGACCCCGGGCTGCAGGGCGTCGACGAGCAGGTAGGGCGTGCAGTCGTTGTCCACCACCCAGGCGTGAATCGCCCGGATCAGGTAGGGACGGTTGGAGGTCATCGCTGCCCGGTCGGCCACGGCACGCTCCGGGTCTGGAACCCGACCCGGGTCAGTCGCGCATCTCGCGCTCGCCCTCGCTCAGGCTCTCCTGGAAGGCCGGGCGCGCGAACATGCGCTTCATGTAGTCCAGGGCCGGGCTGCGCGCGGGCAACTCGACGCCATAGACCGGCAGCCGCCACAGCAGCGGGACCAGCATGCAGTCGACCATGGTCAGCTCGTTGCTGAGGAAGAACGGCATCGCGGAGAACACCTCACCGCTCGCCTGGAGGCCATCGGCGAGCGCCTTGCGCGCCTTGCTGACGCGCTTCTCGCTGCGCGAGCCGAGATCGGTGATCAGACCGTACCAGTCGTGTTCGATGCGGTGCTGGACCAGGCGCGACTTGGCGCGCGAGACCGGATCGACCGGCAGCAGCGGCGGGTGCGGAAAGCGCTCGTCGAGGTACTCCATGATCACCTTGGAGTCGTAGAGCACCAGGTCCCTGTCGACCAGCGTCGGCATCGAGTTGTAGGGATTGAGGTCGATCAGGTCCTCGGGCAGGTGGCCGGGCTGGGCATCGACGATGTCGACGTTGATGCCCTTCTCGGCCACGACCAGACGCGTACGGTGGCTGTAGGGACAGGTCGGATCGGAATAGAGCGTCATGCCGGAACGCCGTGCGGTCACCTGGGTCGTCATGGACTGGAGGTCTCCTGGGTGCCCTGAAGTGGGCGGGGATGCGCGCGGAGCGCGGGCGGTGCGTGACTACCGGCCACGCACCGCCAGGGGCGTCAGTGAACGTCGCGCCAGTACTCCTTCTTCAGCGCGTAGCTGAGTCCGAAGAAGATCACGAGGAAGGCCAGCACCCAGAAGCCGAGCCGCTCGCGCTTCTGTTTGACCGGCTCACCGACGTAGTCGAGGAAGTTGACGAGATCGGCCACGGTCTGGTCGTACTGCGCGTCCGAGAGCTGACCGGGCAGGCCCGGCTCGAGCTGCTCGATGACTTCCTGGCCGTGCTCGTTGGTGGTCACGACCGGGTTCTTCAACCCCTGCAGCTCCCATAGCACGTGCGGCATGCCGACGTCCTTGAACAGCAGGTTGTTGACCCCGAGCGGCCGCTTCGGATCGGCGTAGAAGGCGCGCAGGTAGGTGTAGAGCCAGTCGCTGCCACGTGAGCGCGCGACCAGCGACAGGTCGGGGATCTTGGTCCCGAACCAGGCCTCGGCCTGCTTGGCCGGCATGGCGTTGAGGATGGTGTCGCCCGGCTTGTCGCTGGTGATCATCAGCGCCTTGAGCTGCTCATCGTCGAGCCCGAGGTCCTCGGCCATGCGGTTGTAGCGCATGTACTTCAGCGAGTGGCAGCCGAGGCAGTACTGCATGTAGGTCTGCGCACCGCGCGCCTGCGATTCACGGTCGCCGGTGTCGATCGGCGCCGAGTCGAGCGGGATACCCCCACCGGCCGCGGCCGCGAACCCGGGCAGGGCGGTGACTAGGAGGGCCAGGATCAGCGTCTTCATTTGAACGTCACCCTTTCCGGAACCGGCTTGGTCTTGTCGAGCTTCGTGTAGATCGGCATCAACAGGAAGAACAGGAAGTAGAGCACCGAGCAGATCTGCGCGACCGTGGTGCGGCCCGCCGTCGCCGGCTGGGTGCCCAGGTAGCCGAGGATGAAGAAGCAGACCACGAAGATCGCCAGCGCACCCTTGAACAGCGGCCCGCGGTAGCGGATCGACTTGACCGGGCTGCGGTCGAGCCACGGCAGGGCGAAGAAGATCACCGTCGCCGCACCCATCGCCATCACGCCGAGCACCTTCGAATCGAGCGGGCCGATGTCGATGGTCACCGCGCGCAGGATCGCGTAGTAGGGCGTGAAGTACCAGACCGGTGCGATGTGCTCGGGGGTCTTGAGCGGGTCGGCCGGCTCGAAGTTCGGGTGCTCGAGGAAGAAGCCTCCCATCTCCGGCGCGTAGAACACGACCAGCGAGAAGAGGATCAGGAAGCCGGCGACACCGAGGATGTCCTTGACCGTGTAGTAAGGATGGAACGGGATGCCGTCCAGCGGGATCCCGTTCTCGTCCTTGTTCTTCTTGATCTCGACACCGTCCGGGTTGTTCGAGCCGACCTCGTGCAACGCCATGATGTGCGCGGCGACCAGCCCGAGCAGGATCAGCGGCATCAGGATGATGTGGAACGAGAAGAAGCGGTTCAGCGTCGCGTCGGAGACCACGAAGTCGCCGCGGATCCAGAGCGCAAGTTCTTCGCCGACCACCGGGATAGCACCGAACAGCGAGATGATCACCTGGGCTCCCCAGAATGACATCTGCCCCCACGGCAGCAGGTAGCCGAAGAACGCCTCGGCCATCAGCACCAGGTAGATCATCATGCCGATGATCCAGATCAGCTCGCGTGGCTGCTTGTAGGAGCCATAGAGCAGGCCGCGGAACATGTGCAGGTAGACGACGAGGAAGAACGCCGAGGCCC
>CBDTVS010000151.1:0-5098 GCA_965364245.1 uncultured Gammaproteobacteria bacterium
CCGCCATTTATGCCTTATTTAGGTAGATATTCACCACAATTAATCTATTTTGCCACTAAGCGGCCGTTTTCTTGAGATAGATTGGTGTAATCGGTCAATTGTGGAATTTACCGCCGGATAATTGGCTGTATCACAGGCCATAAAGTGGCCGATTTGACGAATCTAAGCGGGTATTTGCATCCACAAAGTGGCCACAAAAGGCTTATTTAAAGCTTATATAAACCACTAATTGACCATTCAATCGGGCTGATTGCCCATTTCCAAGCCTGAAAGCTGGCGAAAGTGCATCCGGAGACGACCATGGCCTTCCCGAAACCCTTCTACCGCTGGCGACCCCACCCATGGCACGGCCTGGCGGTCGGCCCGAATCCGCCGAGCTTGCTGCACGCCTACATCGAGATCACGCCGTTCGATACCGTCAAGTACGAGATCGAGAAGAGCACCGGTTACCTGATGGTGGATCGTCCGGCGCGCACCTCGTCGTTGCCGCCGACGCTCTATGGCCTGGTGCCGCAGACCTACTGTGGCCCGCGCACCGCGGCGCTGATGGAGGGGGCCGAGATCGGTGACGGCGACCCGCTCGACATCTGCGTGGTCAGCGAGCGCCCGATCTCGCGCGCGGAGGTGATCCTCAAGGCGCGCGTCGTCGGTGGGTTGCCGATGCTCGACGGCGGCGAGGCCGACGACAAGATCATCGCGGTGCTGGACAACGACTACCTGTGGAGCGAGATCCAGGACGTCAGCGAACTGCCGATGGCGCTGGTCGACCGCCTGCGTCACTACTTCATGACCTACAAGCTGATGCCCAACGAGCAGGATCACGAGGTCACCATCGGCCCGACCTACGGTCGAGAGCACGCCGAGAAGGTGATCCGCGCCTCGATGGAGGACTACGAGCACGAGTTCGGCGGCTGAGCCCGGCGCGCGCCGGCCCTGTCCGCAGGTTTAAACAGATCCGCTCGAGCGGCGCCGCCGCCTGAGCTGCGGACGGTCGATATGCAGAAGTGGTCCCCCGACAGCTGGCGCCGGTTCACGGCGCTGCAGCAGCCAAATTACCCCGATGCCGCCGCGGTCGACGAGGTCGTCGCCCAGATCGCGCGGCTGCCCCCGCTGGTGACCAGCTGGGAGGTCGAGGCGCTGCGCGGGCAACTCGCAGAGGCGGCGACCGGCCAGCGCTTCCTGCTGCACGGAGGCGACTGCGCCGAGCACTTCGGTGACTGCACCCCGGAGGTCGTCACCAACAAGCTCAAGATCCTGCTGCAGATGAGCCTGGTGCTGGTGCACGGGCTGCAGCGTCGCATCACCCGTGTCGGGCGCCTCGCGGGCCAGTACGCCAAGCCGCGCTCCGCCGACCTCGAGACGCGTGACGGCGTGTCGCTCCCCTCGTACCGCGGCGACCTGGTCAACCGGCCCGAGTTCACCCCCGAAGCGCGCACCCCGGATCCGGTCAACATGCTGCGTGGTTACACGCGCTCGGCGCTGACGCTGAACTTCATCCGCGCCCTGGTCGACGGCGGTTTCGCAGACCTGCACCACCCGGAGAACTGGGACCTCGAGTTCATGGACCTGGCGCCGGCCTCGGCGGAGTACCGTCGGGTGGTCGCCGAAATCGGCCGCGCGCTGAACTTCATGGAGACCGTCTCGGGCCAGCCGGCCGGGGACTCGGGTCGGGTCGACTTCTACCCCAGCCACGAGGCGCTGCTGCTGCCCTACGAGCAGGCGCAGACCCGCACCACCCCGAAACGGCCCGGCTGGTACAACCTCTCGACCCACCTGCCCTGGCTCGGCGCACGCACCGTCGACCCGGGCGGAGCACACGTCGAGTACCTGCGCGGCATCCGCAACCCGGTCGGCATCAAGGTCGGCCCGGACCTCGCCCCGGAGGCGCTGCTCGAGCTGCTCGAGCGGGTCGACCCCGAACACGAGCCGGGTCGTGTGACGCTGATCCACCGCTTCGGCGAAGCGGCGATCGAGACCAAACTGCCGCCGCTGGTCGAAGCGGTGACCCGCGCCGGACGCACGCCGCTGTGGGTCAGCGACCCGATGCACGGCAACACCGAGACCACCGACGACGGGGTCAAGACGCGCCGCTTCGAGGCGATCCTCGGCGAACTCGAGCTGGCCTTCCGCATCCATCGCGACTGCGGCAGCCGCCTCGGTGGCGTGCACTTCGAGCTGACCGGCGACAACGTCACCGAGTGCACCGGGGGCGCGCGCGGCCTCGGCGACGGCGATCTGCACCGCGATTACCGCTCGCTGGTCGATCCGCGTCTCAACTACGAGCAGGCGCTGGAGATGGCGCTACTGATCGCGCGGCTCGACGACCCGGCCGCCTGAGCCCGAGCGTGGACCACCGCCGCAACCTGCTCGCGATCTTCCATGCCGCGCTGGCCGCGGTGGAGGGGCGCGGCGCGGTGCGGCGTCACCTCGCGGCGAACCACCCGGCGGGCCCGTTGCACCTCGTCGCGGTGGGCAAGGCGGCCACCTCGATGGCGCTCGGTGCGCTCGATGCCCTTGGCGACCAGGTGGTCGGCGGCCTGGTGATCTGCAAGCACGGGCACGGCGAGCCCGAACTCGACCGGGTCGCACGCATCACCTACCTCGAGAGCGATCACCCGGTCCCGGGCGAGCAGAGCCTCGCCGCGGGGCGGACCCTGGTCGACTATCTAGACGCCGCGCCCGCCGAAGCCCGTTTCCTGGTGCTCGGCTCGGGCGGTGCCTCGAGCCTGGTCGAACTGCTGCCGGAGGGCTGCGACCTCGCGTGGCTGCAGCGTCTCACCGACTGGCTGCTCGCCGGTGGCTACGACATCGGCACCATGAACCGCGTGCGCAAGGCGTTCTCGCGCATCAAGGGCGGGCGCCTGCGCCGTTGGCTGCGCGGTCGCCCCGCGCTGAACCTGCTGATCTCCGACGTCCCCGGCGACGACCCTGCGGTGGTCGGTTCCGGGCTGCTGGTCCCCGACCGTGGCCCGCCGGCGGCGCTGCCGGCGGAACTGCCCGACTGGGCGCGTGCGCACCTGCACGACGCGACCGGGAGCGACGCTTTGGGGGGTGATGTCGAGACCGTGCTGGTGGCGCGCAATGCCGATGCACGCGCCGCGGCGCGTGCCGCGGCCGTCAACCTCGGCTACGCGGTGCGCGAGCACGACGATGAGCTCGATGGCGACGCGGTCGAGGCGGCGCGCACGCTGGTTGCGACGCTCACGAGCGGCGGGCCGGGCCTGTGGATCTGGGGCGGCGAGACCACGGTGCAGCTCCCCGAGGCGCCCGGGCGCGGCGGTCGCAACCAGCACCTCGCGCTCGCCGCCGCGCTGGAACTCGCCGGGCGCGACGATCTGCTGCTGCTCGCCGCCGGCACCGACGGCACCGACGGACCGGGCGAGGATGCCGGGGCGCTGGTCGATGGTGGCAGCGTGGCGCGCGGGGAACTGCACGTGGGGCCCGCGGCTGGCTACCTTGCCCGGGCCGACGCCGGGACCTTTCTCGCCGCCGCCGGCGACCTGCTGCAGACCGGGCCGACCGGGACCAACGTCATGGACCTCGCGCTCGGGCTACATCTCGCGCCCGAAGCTGGCTGATCGGTGGTTGGTGTGTCCGGCGCCGCGTGGCGGCTGCCGGGTCCGTGATGTATAGGCCAGGGGCGTGTGAGTCGCCCGCGGCAGAATCGCTAGCGGTTGCCGCGTCCCGGAAGCGGCGCGCTCGCCACCACCTCCTCGCGCAGATCGGGATGCACGCGCACCAGGTCGAGGGTGCCGTCCGCCGCGCAGCGCAGCAGCGAGGCGCATGCGCCCCAGTCACCGAGCACCGCGCGCTCGAGCGGATCGCCGTGCAGCGCTGGGCGGTGGGTGTGACCGTGGATCACCAGCCGCGCCTCGTGATCGGCCAGCGCGGCCTGCACCGCGCCGGGGTTCACGTCCATGATCGCCTCGGGCTTGTTCTGCTTGTTGGCGATGCTGCGCTGGCGCATCGCCTGCGCCTCGGCCTGGCGCTCGGCCAGGGGGCGCGCGAGGAACGCCGCGCGCACCTCGGGCTGGGCGGCGTGGGCACGGAAGCGCAGGTGCTCGACGTCGTCGATGCACAGGCGGTCGCCGTGGGTCAGCAGTGTGCGGACGCCGTAGAGATCGATCGGCGTCGGGTCGGGCAGCAGCGCGCAACCGCTGCGCTCGGTGAACCCCGAGCCGGCCAGGAAGTCCCGGTTGCCGCTGATAAAGCTGGTCGGGACACCGGCCGCGACCAGTTCGCGCAGCCCGGCGAAGATCGACTCCCAGCCGGGCGAGTCGTCGTCGTCGCCGACCCACACCTCGAACAGGTCACCGAGGATGTAGAGGTGTGCGGCGTCGCGTGCCGGCCCACGCAGGATGGCGAGGAACAGCTCGACCGTCTCCGGCCGCGCCTCGGGGTCGAGGTGCAGGTCGGCGATGAACAGCGTGGGTTGGCTCACTGGGCCTTCTTCGGCTCTTCGGCCGGGGCCGCTTCCGGCGGTGTCTCGCCGATCACGCTCGCCCGGGTGATCACCACCGGCTCGCGCGGGAAGTCGCGCATGCCGCTCACCGTCGTGGTCGGTACCGCGCGGATGCGGTCCACCACGTCCATGCCGGAGGTCACGCGTCCGAACACCGCGTAGCCGTACTCGCGCGGATTGGTCGAACGGTGGTTGAGGAACGCGTTGTCGACCACGTTGATGAAGAACTGGCCGGTGGCGCTGTCGACCACGCCGGTGCGCGCCATGGCGATGGTGCCGCGGTCGTTGCGCAGCCCGTTGGTGGCCTCGTTCTTGATTGGCGGACGGGTGTCCCGCTTCTGCATGTCAGGCGTGAAGCCGCCGCCCTGGATCATGAAGTTCGCGATCACGCGGTGGAAGATCAGGCCGTCGTAGTGGCCATCTCGCACGTAGGTCAGGAAGTTGTCGGTGCTGATCGGCGCGTTCTCGGCGTCGAGTTCGAGCTCGATCACGCCGAGCGAGGTCTCGAGGCGTACGCGTGGCGGCTCGGCGGCGAGCGCGCTCGAGGCGCAGGCGAGGGCGAGGGTGGCGAGCAGGAGCTTCAGCACGGGCATGGGGGGTTTCCTGTCGGCAAGGCGGGGTTGCGAATGATAAGGC
>CBDTVS010000152.1:0-5075 GCA_965364245.1 uncultured Gammaproteobacteria bacterium
CAGCAGGTCTTCTCGACCGCCGATGACAACCAGACCGCGGTCACCGTGCACGTACTGCAGGGTGAGCGCGAGATTGCGTCGGGCAACAAGTCGCTCGGCCGTTTCGACCTCGCCGACATCCCGCCGGCGCCGCGCGGCGTGCCGCAGGTCGAGGTCGCCTTCGACATCGACGCCAACGGCATCCTCAACGTCTCGGCCAAGGACAAGGCGACCGGCAAGGAGCAGTCGATCGTCATCAAGGCCTCGAGCGGTCTCTCCGACGAGGAGATCGACAAGATGGTCAAGGACGCCGAGGCGCACGCCGACGAGGACAAGCGCATGCGCGAGCTGGTCGACGCGCGCAACCAGGCCGAGAACATGATCCATGCCACCGAGAAGTCGGTGAAGGAGCTCGGCGACAAGCTCGAGGACGGTGAGCAGCAGGAGATCGACGCCGCCGTGGCCGACCTGCGCAAGGCGCTCGAGGGCGAGGACAAGGACGAGATCGAGGCCAAGACCCAGGCCCTCGCCGAGCGTTCGGGCAAGCTGGCCGAGCGGGTCTACAAGCAGCAGGCCGAGAGCGAGTCCGCTGAAGCGGCCCAGGGCGAGAGCGGCGAGAGCGGCTCGCAGGCGAAGGACGACGTCGTCGACGCCGAGTTCGAGGAAGTCAAGGACGACAAGTAACCTGGCGCGCCCGGCGGCGCGGCAGCGGATCACGGCCACGGCCGCGGCGGCGCCTCCACCGGCGCCGGTTCCGCGCCCGTGGCCCCGGCGTTGAGAGAACATGGCCAAACGCGACTATTACGAAGTCCTCGGCGTGCCCCGCAACGCCAGCGAGGCCGACATCAAGAAGGCTTTTCGCCGCCTGGCGATGAAGCTGCACCCCGATCGCAATCCTGACGACAAGGCCACCGAGGAGCGTTTCAAGGAGGCCAAGGAGGCCTACGACATCCTCGGTGACGCGCAGAAGCGCGCTGCCTACGACCAGTTCGGTCACGCCGGCGTCGACCCGTCGATGGGTGCCGGCCACGGCCCGGGTGGTCCGGGCGGGGCGAGCTTCAGCGACATCTTCGGCGACGTGTTCGGCGACATCTTCGGCGGGCGTGGCGGTCGCCAGCAGAGCTACCGCGGCGCCGACCTGCGCTACAACCTGACCCTGTCCCTCGAGGAGGTGGTGCACGGCACCACGGTCAAGATCCGCGTGCCGACGCTGGTGCCGTGCGAGACCTGCGACGGCAGCGGGGCGCGCAAGGGCAGCCAGCCGACCAAGTGCAGCACCTGCGGCGGCGTCGGCCAGGTGCGCATGCAGCAGGGCTTCTTCTCGGTCCAGCAGACCTGCCCGCGCTGCCACGGCGAGGGCGTGATGATCAGCGATCCGTGCCCGACCTGCCGCGGCGCGGGGCGCATCGAGGAGTCGCGCACGCTGTCGGTCAAGGTGCCGGCCGGCGTCGACAATGGGGACCGGATTCGCCTGGCCGGCGAGGGCGAAGCGGGCGAGAAGGGCGCGCCGCCCGGCGACCTCTACGTGCACATCCGGGTCAAGGAGCACGCGATCTTCGGCCGCGAGGGCAACGACCTGTTCTGCGAGGTGCCGATCGCGTTCACCACCGCGGTGCTCGGCGGCGAGCTGGCGGTGCCCACGCTCGGTGGGCGGGTGATGCTCAAGATCCCGCCGGAGACCCAGTCGGGCAAGGTGTTCCGGCTGCGCGGCAAGGGCGTGCGCCCGGTGCGCGGCGGCGCGACCGGCGACCTGCTGTGCCGGGTCTCGGTCGAGACCCCGGTCAACCTCAGCGAGGAGCAGAAGGGGATCCTGCGCGACTTCGAGGCGACCATGGAACGCAACGGCGGCCACCACAGCCCGAAACAGACCTCGTGGCTGGACGGGGGGCGCAAGTTCTTCGATGGCATGATGTCATGAGCCGGCGGGTGCCGGCGCAGCACGGGAGGCGAGCATGACCCGTATCGCGATCCACGGCGCCGGCGGGCGCATGGGCAGGGCGCTGATCGAGGCGGTCCGGGATGCCGACGGCGGTGAGCTGGTGGCGGCGCTCGATCGGCCGGACAGCCCGCTGATCGGGGTCGATGCCGGCGAGATGGCCGGGCTCGGCAGCCTCGGCGTCGCCATCGGCGGCGACCTCACCGCGCTTGGCGACGGCTTCGATGTGCTGATCGACTTCACGGCGCCGCAGGCTACCCTGGCCGCGCTCGCGCACTGCCGGGCGCACGGCCGCGGCATGGTGATCGGCACCACCGGTCTCGACGCGGAGCAGAAGCAGGCGATCGCGGAGGCCGCCGAGACGATCCCGGTGGTCTTCGCCCCGAACATGAGCGTGGGCGTCAACCTCACCTTCAAGCTGGCCGAGCTGGCCGCGCGCGTGCTCGGTGACAGCGTCGACATCGAGATCGTCGAGGCCCACCACCGGCACAAGGTCGATGCGCCTTCCGGCACCGCGCTGCGCCTCGGCGAGGTGGTCGCCGAGGCCCTCGGCCGCGACCTCGAGGAATGCGCGGTCTACGGCCGCGAGGGGCACACCGGACCGCGTGAGCGGCGGACCATCGGCTTCGAGACGATCCGCGCCGGCGACATCGTCGGCGAGCACACCGTGCTCTACGCCGCGAACGGGGAGCGGGTCGAGATCACCCATCGGGCCACCAGCCGCATGACCTTCGCCGGCGGCGCGGTGCGCGCCGCGCAGTGGCTCGCCGGACGCGACCGGGGGCTGTTCGACATGCAGGACGTGCTCGGCCTGCGCTGAATCGCGCGCGTGCCGGATTAGTGCATTCAACGGCTTGCGGCCTGGAGTTCCCGGTATTTCGCCGCATCCGGCTCGATGCGCGTGGACACCTCCTTGCCGCTTGTCTAGAATGGCGCCCGATCCGCGCCGGTCCAGTGACCGAAACGACGAGCGGGAGTGGCTGCAGGGCCTCTCCCGCTTTGCATGTACGCCCAGGAGACATGCCTTGAGAGCCCCCGCGCTTCTCGCCCTCGAAGATGGCAGCCTGTTCCACGGTGAATCCATCGGCGCCGCCGGGGAGTCCGTGGGCGAGGTGGTGTTCAACACCGCGATGTCGGGCTACCAGGAGATCGCGACCGATCCCTCCTACCGGCGCCAGATCGTCACCCTGACCTACCCGCACATCGGCAACACCGGCATCAATGCGGCCGACGAGGAGTCGTCGGGGGTGATGTGTGCCGGGCTGGTGATCCGCGACCTGCCGCGGTTGCCGAGCAACTGGCGCTGCGAGCAGCGTCTCGAGGACTACCTGGCGGCGCAGGGCGTGGTCGGCATCGCCGGCATCGACACCCGGCGCCTGACCCGTATCCTGCGCGAGAAGGGGGCCCAGGCCGGCTGCCTGGTCGCCGGCGACGCCATCAGCGCCGAGGCCGCGGTGGCCGCGGCGCGTGCCTTCCCGGGCCTGCAGGGTATGGATCTGGCCAGGGAGGTCAGCACCCCCGGAGCGTACCCCTGGTCGCAGGGCAGCTGGAGCCTCGAGGGTGGGCTGCCGGAATCGGCCACGGACCTGCCGTACCACGTCGTCGCCTACGATTTCGGCGTCAAGCGCAACATCCTGCGCATGCTGGTCGATCGCGGCTGCCGCGTCAGCGTGGTGCCGGCCACGACCCCGGCCGCCGAGGTGCTGGCTCAGGCGCCGGACGGCGTGTTTCTGTCCAACGGTCCGGGCGATCCCGAGCCGTGTGCCTACGCGATCACGGCGATCGCCGAACTGCTCGATGCGGGCATGCCGCTGTTCGGCATCTGCCTCGGACACCAGCTGCTGGCCCTGGCCAGCGGCGCGCGCACCGTGAAGATGAAGTTCGGCCACCACGGCGCCAACCACCCGGTGCAGGATCTCGACAGCGGGCGGGTGTTCATCACCAGCCAGAATCATGGTTTCGCGGTCGACGAGGCGTCGCTGCCAACGACCCTGCGCGCCACCCACCGTTCGCTGTTCGACGGCACGCTGCAGGGACTGGCCCACGTCGAGCGACCGGCGTTCGGCTTCCAGGGCCATCCCGAGGCGAGTCCCGGGCCGCACGAGATGGCCTATCTGTTCGACCGTTTCGTCGCCGCGCTCGAGGCGCGGCGCGGCGGGAGCTGACGCAATGCCCAGGCGCGACGACCTGCACACCATCCTGATCATCGGCGCCGGGCCGATCGTCATCGGCCAGGCCTGCGAGTTCGACTACTCGGGGGCGCAGGCGTGCAAGGCGCTGCGCGAGGAGGGCTACCGGGTGGTGCTGGTCAACTCCAACCCGGCCACCATCATGACCGACCCGGAGACCGCCGATGCGATCTACATCGAGCCGGTCCACTGGCAGACGGTCGCGCGGATCATCGAGGCCGAGCGGCCCGACGCGCTGCTGCCGACCATGGGCGGCCAGACCGGGCTCAACTGCGCGCTCGACCTGGCACGCGAAGGGGTGCTGGAGCGGTTCGGCGTCGAACTGATCGGCGCCTCGCGCGACGCCATCGACAAGGCCGAGGATCGGGAACGATTCAAGCAGGCAATGACCGCGATCGGCCTCGGCTCGGCACGCTCGGCACTCGCGCACAGCCTCGAAGAGGCGCTGCAGGTCCAGGCGTCGATCGGTTTCCCGACCATCATCCGCCCGTCGTTCACGCTGGGCGGCAGCGGCGGTGGCATCGCCTACAACCGCGAGGAGTTCGTCGAGATCTGCCGGCGCGGGCTCGACCTGTCGCCGACCAACGAGCTGCTGATCGAGGAGTCGCTGCTCGGCTGGAAGGAGTACGAGATGGAGGTCGTGCGCGATCGCGCCGACAACTGCATCATCGTCTGCTCGATCGAGAACTTCGACCCGATGGGGGTGCACACCGGCGATTCGATCACCGTTGCCCCGGCGCAGACCCTGACCGACAAGGAATACCAGATCATGCGCAACGCCTCGCTGGCGGTGCTGCGCGAGATCGGGGTCGAGACCGGCGGCTCGAACGTGCAGTTCGCGATCAACCCCGACGACGGGCGCATGATCGTCATCGAGATGAACCCCCGCGTGTCGCGTTCCTCGGCACTGGCGTCGAAGGCGACCGGCTTCCCGATCGCCAAGGTCGCGGCCAAGCTGGCGATCGGCTACA
>CBDTVS010000153.1:0-5075 GCA_965364245.1 uncultured Gammaproteobacteria bacterium
CTCGCTGCTCGCGAGCAGGCCCACGCGCTGCAACTGCGGCAGCGCGAGCTGCATCGCGGCGATCTGGCGCGCCGGCGGCTGATCGAGGAACAGCGCCGAATGGCCGTGCGGGTGGGTCGCCGGCTCATCCGAGGCGAGCAACTCCTCGAAGAACGTTCGCGCGATAGCCGCGTGGAGCACCGGGGTCGGTAGCTCATCCTTTAGCGACTGCGCGGCGCGCGCTCCGAGTGTGATGACGAGGCCGGGGTGCTCGGCCGCGACCAGCGCGGGGGCGAGCGCTCCGGGCCTGATCTCGCGCAGCGTGGCCTCGATGCCGCGCGCCTCGAGGACCTCGCGCGTGGACTCGAGGATCCGGGCATGCACCCGGTTCTCTTCGCTGACGACGATGATCTCGAGCGGTGCGGCGTGCAGGCTCCGGGCGGTCAGCAGCAGCAGCGCGCATACCCACCACGCCAGCCTGCGGCGGGCCGATCCACCCCGGGGGTGGTCCGTTGGACGAGCTGGTTCCATGCGGTCGGCCGTGCGGTCCTGCGCACATCGGGCCGGTCTCCTCCTCCCCGTGGAAATAGCCGACCCATCATGTCGTTAGAGTTCTGCGGGCGATTATGCAGCAGGCCGTGTGGCATTGCATCCCGCGCCCCGGCTGGCGACCGGCGCAAGCCAACGGGTATGCTCTCGCCCGAATTCACCCGAGGGTGCGCGATGCACTACCCGACCCTGGATCGCCACGTCGGCCACACGCCGCTGGTGCGGCTGCAGCGACTTCCGATCGCCAATGGCAACACCCTCCTGGCCAAGCTCGAGGGTCACAACCCGGCCGGATCGGTCAAGGATCGCCCGGCGCTGAGCATGATCACCCACGCCGAGGCGCGCGGCGAGATCCGTCCCGGAGACACGTTGATCGAAGCGACGAGCGGCAACACCGGCATCGCGCTGGCGATGGCCGCGGCGATCCGCGGTTACCGCATGCGTCTGATCATGCCCGACAACCTGAGCCTCGAGCGGCGTGCGGTGATGCGCGCCTACGGTGCGGAGCTGGTGCTGGTGTCGCAGGCGCTGGGCATGGAGGGCGCCCGTGACCTCGCGGAGCAGATGCAGCGCGAGGGGCAGGGACGTGTCCTCGACCAGTTCGCGAACCCCGACAACCCCCGGGCCCACTACGAGACCACCGGCCCCGAGATCTGGCAGGCGACCGAGGGGCGCATCACCCACTTCGTCAGCTCGATGGGCACTACCGGGACCATCATGGGCGTCTCCCGTTACCTCAAGGAGCAGGACCCGGCGGTGCAGATCGTCGGCGTGCAGCCGACCGAGGGCTCCAGCATCCCCGGTATTCGTCGCTGGCCTGCCGCGTACCTGCCGAAGATCTTCGAGCCGGAACGCGTCGACCGCATCATCGACGTGACGCAGCAGGAGGCGGAGGCCACCACCCGCGAACTGGCCGCGCGCGAGGGGCTGTTCGCCGGGGTCTCCTCGGGTGGCGCGATCGCCGCCGCGTGCCGGCTCGCCGAGGAACTGCACGACGCGACGCTGGTCGCCATCGTCTGCGACCGCGGCGACCGCTACCTGTCGACCGGGGTCTTCCCCGGCGACTGAACGCTTGCGCACGCGCCTCGCCTGGCTGCTTCTCGCCTGCTGCGTTGCCAGCGCACAACCCGCGGAAAGTCCACCGGGAGGCGCGCTGCAGATCGGTGAGCTCGCCGGCGACGGCTGGCGGGCTCGCGGTCTCGAGCTGGCCTGGCACTGGGCCGGGGACGGCGCCACCGGCCTGGAACTGGCCATCGCCGAACTGGAACTGCCCGGCCTCGCCCCGCTGCTCGGGCTGCGGCTGGCCTGCCCCGACGCCGTTCAGGACGCCGCGGGTCTGCACTGCGCCGCCGCCCGGATCGGCCTCGACGACCCGGGCAGCGGGGCCATACAGGGAACCCTGGGGTTCAGCTACCAGCCCACTGACGGCACGCTGAATCTCGACCTGCGGCGGGTCCTGCTATGTTCGGGCGCGGTGCGCGGCAGGGTGCGGGTCGGTCCGCGCGCGTGGCGCGCCGCGCTGACCCTCGAGGCCGTCGCGGCCGACTGCGTCGCGGGCCTGGCGGGGGAGGCCGCGACCGGCCTGGTCGGCGTCACGGCGGGGCGCGTCTCGGGCGAGCTCGAACTGGGAGTGGAGGATGGCGCGAGGGCCCTGGAACTCGATCTGGCCCTCGCCGACCTGAGCTTCGGCGATGCCGCGGGTACCGTGGCCGGCGAGGCGCTCACTGGCCACGTGGCGGGCGCGCTGAGCAGCCAGCAGGCCGGCTGGGCCGGGCGGGTCGATATCGGCATCACGCAAGGCGCCCTGTACCGTGACCCGGTGCTGCTCGACGCGGCGCTGGCACCGCTCGCGCTGCGCGCCGATCTGGAGGCCGATGCCGATGCCGAGGGCGGGCTCGAGGTCTCGGGATTCGAACTCGGGCAGGGTGACGCACTGCAGCTCGCCGGTCGCTTCTCGCTGCGGGGCGCACCGCGCGCGCTGGCCGCGGCGGACCTGGCTTTCACCAGCCGCGCCCTCGACGGCTTCTACCTGGCGTGGCTCCAGCCGCTGCTGATCGGCACCGCCCTGGACGATCTGGCGCTCGACGGCAGCGTGACCGGTCGGTTGCACGGATCGCCGGGCGGCTGGGCCGTGGACGCGGAGTTGGTCGATGTCGCCCTGCGTGACCGGGCGGGGCGTTTCGCGCTCGGTGGCCTTGCCGGCCGGCTCGCCTGGGGGGGCGCCGAGAGCCCGCCGAGCGCATTGCGCTGGGCGGGTGGTCAGCTGCTCGGCCTGGCCGTCGGCGAATCGCAGGCCGAGTTCACGCTGCGCGAAGGCACATTGCGATTGCTCGCGCCGTTGCGTCAGCCGCTGGTGGACGGTGCGCTGAAGGTCGGCGGCCTGGTCGCGACCGCGACCGAGGAGAGCGGCATCGGGGTGACGCTCCAGGCCGAGCTCGAGCCGATCTCGCTCGAGGCGCTCGGCTACGCGTTCGGTTGGCCGCTGATGGCTGGCCAGGTGGGCGGCTCGGTACCCACGCTGCGCTTCGCCGACGGGACGCTCGCGGTCGACGGCGAACTCCGGGTCGACCTGTTCGACGGCACGATCCGCATTCGCGAACCGCGTCTCGAGCGGCCGCTCGGCCCCCTCGCGGCGCTGCACGCCGACGTGGTTGTCGACGATCTCGACCTCGAACTCCTGACGCGCACCTTCACCATCGGGCGCATCGAGGGTCGCCTCGACGGGCGCATCGATGGGCTGCTGCTGCACGACTGGCGGCCGGTGCGCTTCGATGCCCGCTTCGGCACCCCGCCCGACGACGACTCGCGCCACCGCATCAGCCAGCGTGCCGTCGACAGCATCACCAGCATCGGCGGCCTGGGCGGCGTCCTGTCACAGGGTGCGCTGCGCTTCTTCGATGAGTTCCGCTACAGCCGGCTCGGGTTCAGCTGCCGGCTGCGCGGCGCGGTCTGTGAACTCGACGGTGTCGAGCCGGCCGCGGCCGGCTATTATCTCGTCAGGGGCGGGGGGTTGCCGCGTATCGACATCATCGGTCACGTGCGGCGCGTCGACTGGGCCGAACTGGTCGAGCGGGTGCAGCGTGCGATGGCGGCGCCGGCGCCACTGGTGAAATGAGCCGCGACGGTTCAGCACCGGTTCAGCACCGGTCGACGATTCTGGCCCCGATGACGAACGACCGTACCTGACCAAGGAGACGACGATGCGCCTGCGCAATCCGCTGCCACTGTTGCCGGCCCTGCTGGCCACCGCGTGCGTGACGATCAACATCTACTTTCCCGCCGCCGCGGCCGAGAAGGCCGCTGACCGGATCATCGAGGAGGTGTGGGGTGCGCAGCCCGAGGCGCCGGCCGAGCCGCCCGCGGGCAAGGAGCAGACGCGCAACGCGCCCGGCTGGCTCGACTGGCTGGTCACCCCGGCGCACGCGGCCGAGGCCGACCTCAACGTCTCGTCTCCGGCGATCGACGCGCTGACCGCGTCGATGCGTGACCGTCACCGCAGGCTCGAGCCGTACTACGGCTCCGGGGCGATCGGCCTGACCGACGGCGGCGCGGTCGCGATCCGTGATCCGGCGAGCGTGCCGGTGCGTGAGCGCAACGCGGTCAAGAAGCTGGTCGCCGACGAAAACGCCGACCGCGACGCACTCTACCGCGAGATCGCACGCGCCAACGGCCAGCCGAAGTGGGAGCAGGAGATCCGCACCACGTTCGCGCGGCGCTGGATCGACAACGCCCCGGCCGGCTGGTGGTACCAGGTTGGCGGCGGCTGGCAGCAGAAACGCTGAGACTCAGCTCTTGAGCAGGCGCTGGCGCTGGCGCTGCCAGTCGCGGTCACGCTCGGTCGCACGCTTGTCGTGCTGCTTCTTGCCCTTGGCGAGCGCGATCTCGAGCTTGGCGCGCCCCTTCTTCCAGTACATCGCCAACGGTACCAGCGCGTAACCACGGCGCTCGACGGCACCGATCAGGCGGTCGAGTTCGCGGCGGTGGACCAGCAGCTTGCGGGTGCGGGTCGGGTCGGCCTGGACGTGGGTCGATGCCGAGGCCAGCGGGGCGATGTTGGCGCCGAGCAGCCAGATCTCACCCTGGCGGATCACCACGTAGCTCTCCTTGAGCTGCAGGCGGCCGGCGCGCAGGCTCTTGACCTCCCAACCCTCGAGAGCCAACCCGGCCTCGATGCGCTCCTCGATGAAGTAGTCGTGCCGGGCCTTGGCGTTGGCGGCGATGGTTTTCACGCCCGCGCCCTGCTTGGTGGTTTTCGCCATCGGCGGAGTATAGGGGAGGGCGCGAGCGGCGAGCCAGGCGCGTGCTTGTGAGCCGCGAGTCCATTCACCACAATGGCCCGGTCATCCTCGCAGGGAGCAGCGATGCTGCGCGACGGGGCGGCGCGCGCCGCGCACTGGAGCAGTCACCGGGCCTTCGTCGTTGCCGCTGTCGGCGCGACGCTGGGGCTCGGTAATGCGTGGCGCTTTCCCGGTCTGGTCGCCGAGCACGGTGGGCTCGCGTTCGTTGCCGTCTACCTCGTCGTGCTGGCGCTCCTCGGTCTGCCGCTG
>CBDTVS010000154.1:0-5059 GCA_965364245.1 uncultured Gammaproteobacteria bacterium
CGAGGTAGGCGACCGCCTTCTTCATCACCCGTGCGCTCTTGACCACCTGCGGCAGAAACAGCTTGCCGGCGCCGAACAGGTCGCCGACGGTGTTCATGCCGGCCATCAGCGGCCCCTCGATGACGTGCAGCGGCGCGCCGAGCGCCTGGCGCGCCTCCTCGGTGTCGTCCTCGATGAACGCGTCGATGCCGTGCACCAGTGCGTGCTCGAGCCGCTCGGCGACCGGCGCCTCGCGCCACGCCGGGTCCTCGCCACGCACCTCGGCACCCGAATCGCGGTAGCGGTCGGCGACCTCGAGCAGCCGTTCGGTCGCGTCGGCGCGCCGATTGAGCACCACGTCCTCGACCCGTTCGCGGAGCTCCTCGGGGAGGTCGTCGTAGACCGCGAGCTGGCCGGCATTGACGATGCCCATGTCGAGGCCGGCACGGATCGCATGGTAGAGGAACACCGCGTGGATCGCCTCGCGCACCGGGTTGTTGCCGCGGAACGAGAACGAGACGTTGGAGACACCGCCGGAGCAGAGCGCGTGCGGCAGGTCGCGCTTGATCGCGCTTACCGCCTCAATGAAGTCGACGGCGTAGGTGTCGTGCTCCTCGATGCCGGTGGCGATGGCGAAGATGTTCGGGTCGAAGATGATGTCCTGCGGTGGGAACCCCACCTCCCCGGTCAGCAGCCGGTAGGCGCGGGTGCAGATCGTCACCTTGCGTTCGAGGGTATCGGCCTGGCCCTGCTCGTCGAAGGCCATGACCACGACTGCCGCGCCGTAGCGGCGCACGGCACGTGCGCGCTCGAGGAACGCCGCCTCGCCCTCCTTGAGACTGATCGAGTTGACCACCCCCTTGCCCTGGATGCACTTGAGTCCCGCCTCGATCACCGCCCAGTCGGACGAATCGATCATCACCGGCACGCGCGCGATGTCGGGCTCGCCGGCGACCAGGTTCAGGAACGTCGCCATCGCCTTGGGCCCGTCGAGCAGCGCCTCGTCCATGTTGACGTCGATGACCTGCGCGCCGTTCGCCACCTGCTCGCTGGCGACCTCCAGCGCGGTGGCGTAGTCGCCCTCCATGATCAGGCGCTTGAAACGCGCCGAGCCGGTGACGTTGGTGCGCTCGCCGACGTTGACGAACAGGCTGTCGGCCGCGATCTCCAGCGGCTCGAGGCCGCTTAGCCGGCAGGCCGGCGGGATCTTTGGCAGCTGACGCGGGCGGTGCGGTGCCACCGCTTCGGCGATCGCGCGGATGTGCTCGGGCGTGGTGCCGCAACAGCCGCCAACCAGGTTGACGATGCCCGCAGCGGCCCAGTCGCCGATCTCGGCGGCCATCGCCTCGGGCGTCTCGTCGTAACCACCGAAGGCGTTCGGTAGCCCGGCGTTGGGGTAGACGCTGACGTGGGTGTCGGCGATGCGCGCCAGCTCCTCGACGTGGACACGCAGCTGCTCGGGCCCGAGCGCGCAGTTGAAACCCACGCTGAGCGGCTCGGCATGGCTGACCGCGTGCCAGAACGCCGCGGCGGTCTGTCCGGTCAGCGTGCGGCCGCTCGCGTCGGTGATGGTGCCGGAGATCATCACCGGCCAGCGCCGGCCGTGCTCCGCGAACAGCTCGAGCAGCGCGTAGATCGCCGCCTTGGCATTGAGCGTGTCGAAGATGGTCTCGACCAGCAGCAGGTCGCTGCCGCCCTCGATCAGGCCCGTAGCCGCCTCGCGGTAGGCGGCGACCAGCTGGTCGAAGTTGACGTTGCGCTTGCCCGGGTCGTTGACGTCGGGCGAGATCGACGCGGTGCGGTTGGTCGGACCGAGCGTGCCGGCCACCAGCCGCGGCCGGTCCGGGGTGGCGCGCGTCGCCGCGTCGGCCGCCTCGCGGGCCAGCTGCGCCGCGGCGCGGTTCATTTCGTACACGATCGACTCGAGGCCGTAGTCGGCCTGCGAGATCGCGTTGGCATTGAAGGTGTTGGTCTCGACGATGTCGGCACCGGCCGCCAGGTAGTCCGCGTGGATGTCGCGGATGATCTCCGGCTGGGTCAGCACCAGCAGGTCGTTGTTGCCCTTGAGATCCGACGGATGGTCGGCGAAGCGCGCACCGCGGTAGCCCGCCTCGTCCAGGTCGTGGCGCTGGATCATGGTGCCCATCGCGCCGTCGATGACGAGGATGCGACGGGCGAGGAGATCGGCAGGTGACATGGGGCGAATCCGGGATGCGGGTCGAGCGGGGCGGCCGATTCTAGCACGCAGCCGGAGGCCGGAAATGCTAGCGTCGCGCCCCTGTCGTGCCCCCCGCGTAGCCGGTCAGCTCGGCATAACCGCGGCCGGTGACGCTGCCCGTGACCGACACCGCCCCCTCCCAGTAGCGCACCGCGAGGCGCAGCTCCTGGTCGGCGAGCAGCGGCCTGACCTCGAGATCGAGGTCGTGGCCGGGAACGCGCAACCGCCAGCGCGCCGGGTAGGCGACGCCGTCCGGGGCGTGCCACTCGCCGCGCGGTTCGATCTCGAACGCGGTCGCCGCGAGCGGCGTCACGCTGCCGTCCGCGGCGATCACGCTGCCGGCGCTGAACGGGTCGGTGGTGCCGTCGTCGCGCCGCAGGCGGTAGAGCATCAGGTCGCGGCCGTCGTCGAGCTGCAGCGCGAACCAGTCCCAGCCGCGCACGCCCGCACCGAGCGCGCTGCTGCCCCATTCGCGGTCGAGCCAGGCGCTACCCCGCACCTGGTGTTCGGCACCGTCGATGCGTAGCTGGCCCCGCGCGGCGAGACGCGGCAGCGCGTAGTAACGCGTGGCGTTGCCCGGCTGCGGCCCCTTGCGACTGGTCCCGGCATCGCCCTGCGCCACCACGGGTTTCTCCGGCTCGAGGGTCAGCGCCAGAGCCAGCCCTCCCTCGGCGACATCCAGCCGCAGCGGGAACATCCCTTCGCCCGTCCCCTCGAGCCGCCATGGACCGACCCACGCGGCGAACGGCGTGGCACGCGCACCGGCCAGACCCAGGGCCGGGCGTGCGAAACGCTCGAACGCGTGGAACTCGCCGCCGTCGATGTCGGTGAGCGTGAAGTGCGCCATGTAGAGGCCGGTGCCACGCCACGCCGAGGGTGTCTCGACCTCGGCCGGTCGGGCGCTCAGACCGAAGCGGAACAGCGTCAGCTGGAAGCCGTACGCGCGCCCGCCCGGGTCCTCGAGATGGCCGGTCAGGTACCACCACTCGTGACGGTAGTCGGGGTGCGGGCCGTGGTCGCGCGGGAAAACGAACGGCCCGCCCGAGGTGACCCTCGCGAAGCCGGCGCCATCGCCGCCCAGCACCTCGTCGACCTGCCAGGCGGCCGGCGCGGACGCGACCGGCGCGCGTGACGCGTCCAGCACGAACCAGGCAAGCACACCGACCAGCAGCAGCAACGGGATCGCGATCAGGGTGCGCATCGACTCACTCCGCGCGCAGCGCGTCGCCAGGCGGGTCGCCGGCCCGGCGGCCGGCCAGCAGCCCGGCGAGCGTCGCGGCGACGACGGCGAGCAGCACGCCGCCGAGCAGCGGGCCGACGGTGACCTCGAGCTCCAGCGTCCAGCCGAAGGCGCGCCGGTTGATTACCGTGGTCAGCAGCCCGGCCAGCGCGACCCCGAGCGGCAGCGCCAGCAACCCGGCCGCGAGGCCGAGCAGCAGCGTCTGCAGCGTGACCAGACCGCGCAGCTCGCGCGGCAGCAGGCCCAGCGCACGCAGCACGCCGAACTCGTGAACCCGCTCGGCCTGCAGCATCAGGCAGGCGCCGACGATGCCGACGAACGCGACGCCCAGCGCCAGCAGACGCAGCACCTCCGTGATGCGGAAGGTGCGGTCGAACACCGCGAGCGAGGCCTCGCGCAGGCCGCGGTTCGAGCGCACGGTCAACGGCGTGCCGGGGTCGGCCGCCGCGCGTGCCGCGGCAACCAGCGCATCGATGTCGACCCCGGGCGCCGCGTAGAGACCGATCGAGCTGACCGCCGGATCCGTCCAGTGCCGCAGCCAGGTCGAGCGGGCCATCAGCACGCGCCCGCTGCCGCTGACGAAGTCGCTGTAGATGCCGGCCACGGGGAATTCGCGTTCACCTGCCGGGGTCTGCAGCACGAGCCGTGCCCCAACCTCTAGGGCATGACGGTGGGCGAACGGTTCCGAGAGCAGCACCGCGCCCGCCTCGAACGCCGGCCAGGCGAGCCGCGGGTCACCCTCGAGCAGGACGTGGCCCGCGCGGCCGGCCTCGCGCAGGTCGACCACCGCGAGATGCACCGGCCCGAGGGCCGCGGGCACCGTCACCCCGCGGTAGCTGCTCGTCGCATGCACTCCGGGCAACGCGGCGAGTCGCGCGACGAGCGCTGTGGGGAGCGGGTTCGACAGCGTGCCGTCGAGGGCCCCCGGGGCGCTGGCGTAGACGTCGGCCTGCAGGCGCTGGCCGAGCCAGCGGTCAACGGTCAGGCGGAAGCTGTCGATCATCAGACCCATGCCGATCGCGGCGGCCACTGCCACGGCCAGCGCCGCGGTGGCCACCCCGGTGCGGCTCAGCGTCGCTGCCACCCCGCCCAGCGCCAGGCGCGCCACGACGCCGAGCCGCTCCAGCGGCAACCGCCGCAGCGCCGTGGCGAGGCCGAGCACCGCCAGCGGCGCGAGCAGCGCGGTGCCGAGCAGCAGCGCGAACAGCGACGCGAAACCCACGGCAAGGCCCTCGTCCAGCCGCGGCAGCAGCGCGGCGGCGAGCAGCAGGCCCACACCGACCAGTGCCGCGAACCAGGCCCAACGGCGCGCCGTCGTCTCGAGCAGCGAACGACGCTGCAGCCGGCCCGGCGCGACCCGCGCAGCGGCCAGCGCCGGCGCCAGCGCCGCGAGCCAGGTCGCGCCCAATCCCAGACCGATGCCCTTGGCCAGCGACCACGGGCTCAGGAACAGGCCACCGACGGTCAGCGTGAAGTAGAGATCGTCGAAGGTGCGTGCTACCAGCCCGACCAGGCCGCGCCCCAGCACGAGCCCGAGCAGCAACCCGGCCACGGTGCCGATCAGTCCGATCAGCAGTGCCTCGGCAGAGATCAGCCGGAACAGCTCACCGCGCGTCACGCCG
>CBDTVS010000155.1:0-5056 GCA_965364245.1 uncultured Gammaproteobacteria bacterium
TCGGCCGGCGCCCGCTCTCGGCCGCCCAGCCGGTCGCCGCTCCAGAGTCCGCTGACGCGACCGACCGGGCGCTGTTGCGCGAGTTGCGCGCCGGCCCCGCCTCGGTGGACGCGCTGGTTGCGGCGACCTCGCTCGGTGCCGGCGAGGTGATGGCCCGTCTGCTGGCCCTAGAACTCGGCGGCCATGTATCATCGAGCCCAGGCGGCCGATTCTGCCTGCTGCCGGGGGCGCTGAGATGAAGAGCGACGTGCTCGAACTGCTCGTCTACCTGTTCGAGCACTACATGGACGACGAGGGCGACAGCCTCCCCGACGAGGAGGGCCTGCGCGACGAGCTGCAGCAGGCCGGGTTCCGTCTGCAGGACATCCGCAAGGCCTTCGCCTGGCTCGGCGATCTCGCCGACCGCCCGGAGGGGCTGGGCACCACCGCCACCGCCTCGGCGCTGCGTCACTACGACGACAGCGAGCTGACCCGCCTCGACCCCGACTGCCGGGGCTTCCTGCTGTTCCTCGAGCAGAACGGGGTGCTCAACCCGGTCAGCCGCGAGCGCGTCATCGACCGGCTGATGGCCCTCGAGGGTGACCTGATCTCGCTCGAACACGTCAAGTGGGTGGTGCTGCTGGTGCTGTTCAGCGAGCCCGGCGAGGAGGCCGCGTTCGCCTGGATGCACGAGCTGGTCTACGACAGCGAACCGGCCGGCGACTACCTGCACTGAGTTCTTCCCGGGCTACGCCCGGGACCCCTGAGGTCATGCCGGCCGTGGTTGCCGGCACCCGTCGCGATGCCTATGCTTGGCCCCTCCCGGCCCGGTGGGGCCGCGCCTGAACTGTCTGGAACATGGGCAAGAACCTGGTCATCGTCGAGTCGCCTGCCAAGTGCAAGACGCTCAAGAAGTATCTCGGCAAGGAGTTCGAGGTGCTCGCGTCGTACGGCCACGTCCGCGACCTGGTGCCCAAGGAGGGCGCGGTCGACCCCGACGACGACTTCGCGATGCGCTACGAGGTGATCGAGCGCAACGAGAAGCACGTCAACGCCATCGCCAAGGCGGCGCGCAAGGCCGACGCGCTGTTCCTCGCGACGGACCCCGATCGCGAGGGCGAGGCGATCTCCTGGCACCTGTTCCAGCTGTTGCAGGACAAGGGGGTTCTCAAGGACAAGCCGGTGCAGCGGGTGGTTTTTCACGAAATCACCAAGCGTGCGATCGACGAGGCGATGGCCCACCCGCGCGAGCTGTCCCAGGAACTGGTCGATGCCCAGCAGGCGCGCCGGGCGCTCGACTACCTGGTCGGCTTCAATCTCTCGCCGCTGCTGTGGAGGAAGATCCGCCGCGGGCTCTCCGCCGGCCGCGTGCAGAGCCCGGCGCTGCGCATGATCGTCGAGCGCGAGGAGGCCATCGAGGCCTTCGTCGCACGTGAGTACTGGACCCTGGACGCCGATCTCGACAAGGCTGGGCAGGGCTTCAGCGCGCGTCTCACCCACCTCGACGGGATCAAGCTCGACCAGTTCGACCTGCACGACGAGGCCGGCTCGACGCGCGCCACCGAGGCCATCGCGGCCGCGGCCGATGGCCGGCTGACGGTCGAGAAGGTCGAACGCAAGCAGCGCAAGCGCAACCCGGCACCACCGTTCATCACCTCGACGCTGCAGCAGGAAGCGGCGCGCAAGCTGCGCTTCACCACGCAACGCACCATGCGCACCGCGCAGCAGCTCTACGAGGGCGTCGACATCGGCCACGGCGAGCAGGTCGGCCTGATCACCTATATGCGCACCGACTCGGTGAATCTGGCTGGCGAGGCGCTCGACGACCTGCGTGCGCTGATCGCCGAACGCTACGGCGCCGACCAGCTGCCCAACAGCCCGCGCCAGTTCAAGACCAAGTCGAAGAATGCCCAGGAGGCCCACGAGGCGATCCGCCCGACCACCGCGGCGCACACCCCCGAAGCGCTCAAGGCGCATCTCAGTTCCGACCAACTCAAGCTCTACGAACTGATCTGGAAGCGCGCGGTGGCCTGCCAGATGAACCACGCGACGATCAACACGGTCGCCATCGACCTGACCGCCGGGACCGGGGACCGCTTCCGTGCCACCGGTTCGACGGTCGTCGATCCGGGCTTCATGGCCGTCTACCTCGAGGGGGTCGACGATTCCAAGGAGGACGGTGACGAGAAGATGTTGCCGCCGCTCGAGGAGGGCGAGGTGCTCGAGCTCAAGGCGCTGCGCCCCGAGCAGCACTTCACCGAGCCGCCGCCGCGCTTCAGCGAGGCGAGCCTGGTCAAGGCGCTCGAGGAGCATGGCATCGGCCGGCCGTCGACCTACGCCTCGATCATCAAGACGTTGCAGGACCGCGAGTACGTGGTGCTCGACAAGCGCCGCTTCATGCCGACCGACGTCGGCCGCGTGGTCAGCCGTTTCCTGACCCGCCACTTCACGCGCTACGTCGACTACGGGTTCACCGCGCGTCTCGAGGACGAGCTCGACGCGGTGTCACGCGGCGAGGAGGACTGGCGGCCGCTGCTGCGGGAGTTCTGGAGCCCGTTCCACGAGCTGATCGATGACAAGGACCGCTCGGTCACGCGCGACGAGGTGACCAGTGAACCGCTAGACGAGCTGTGCCCGGAGCCGGGCTGTGGGCGGCCGCTGGCGATCCGGCTCGGCAAGCGCGGGCGCTTCATCGGCTGCACCGGGTTCTTCGACAAGGAGAACAAGTGCAGCTACACCCGAGACCTCGGAGATGGCGGTCCGGCCGCCGAGCCGGAGAAGGTGGAGGGGCGCCAGTGCCCGAAATGCGGCGGCGACCTGATGGTGCGCAATGGCCGCTACGGGAAGTTCGCGGGATGTGCCAACTACCCCGAGTGTCGCCACATCGAGCCGCTCGAGCGTCCTGTCGACACCGGCGTGGCCTGCCCGCAGTGCGGCAAGGGCACGCTCATGGCGCGCAAGTCGCGCAAGGGCAAGCCGTTCTACTCCTGCTCGACCTATCCCAAGTGCGACTACGCGGTCTGGAACCCGCCGCTCGCCGAGCCGTGCCCGACGTGTGCGTGGCCGATCCTGACCCTGAAGACCACCAAGTCCCGCGGCACCGAGCGCGTGTGCCCACAGCGGGAGTGTTCCTATTCCGAGGCGGTGCCCGAGGAGGCCGAGGCCGGCTGAGCCGGGCGACACCTGCCAAGACCCAGGGAGAACCAGCGATGTCCGATACGTTTGTTGCCGTGCTGATGGGGTCCGACTCCGACCTGCCCGTGATGGAAGCCACCTTCGACGTGCTGCGTCGGCTCGGTGTGCCGTTCGAGGCCAAGGTCACCTCGGCGCACCGCACGCCCGCGGCCACCCATGCCTACGTCAAGGATGCCGAGGCGCGTGGCTGCGGGGTGTTCGTTGCCGCCGCGGGCATGGCGGCCCACCTCGCGGGTACCGTCGCCGGACTGACCCTGAAGCCGGTCATCGGCGTGCCGATGCCGGGCGGCATCATGGACGGTCTCGACGCCCTGCTCTCGACGGTGCAGATGCCAGGCGGCGTGCCGGTCGCGAGTGTGGCGGTCGGCAAGGCCGGGGCCAAGAACGCCGGCTACCTCGCCGCGCAGATTCTCGCCACGGCCGACCCGGCCCTGGGTGAGCGCCTGGTCGCGGAGCGCGCCGAGGCGGCCCAGGCCGTGCAGGACAAGGACGCGAGCCTGCAGGCCAAGCTCGGCTGAGCCGCGCGTGACGGCCTGGCGGCTGCGCCTTGCGGCGCGGGCGATCCGCCGCGGTGGCCTCGTCGCCTACCCGACCGAGGCGGTTTACGGACTGGGCTGCGACCCGCGCAACCCGCTCGCCGTCCTCGACCTGCTGGCCCTGAAATCGCGACCGATCCACAAGGGCCTGATCCTGATCGCCGCCGACTTCGACCAGCTCCGGCCCTACGTCACCGAGGTGTCGCCGGCGCGCATGGCCGAGGTGCGGGCGAGCTGGCCGGGCCCCCACACCTGGCTGCTTCCGGCCCGGGCGAATACCCCGGAGTGGCTGACCGGCGAGCACGCGACCCTCGCGGTGCGCGTCACGGCCCACCCCGTGGCGCACGCGCTGTGCCGGCTGGCGGGGCCGCTGGTCTCCACCAGCGCCAACCCGGCCGGGCGGCGCCCGGCGCGCGATCCGCTGACGGTGCGCCGCTACTTCGACGATGCGCTCGATCTGGTCGTTGCCGGGCCGGTCGACCGCATGCGCGGACCGAGTGCGATCCGCGACGCCGCCAGCGGGCGGCTGCTGCGCGCCGGCTGACTTGATCCCCTTCGACGCCACCCTGGCCGCGCTCGCCCCGGTCTTCGTCCTGATCCTCGTCGGCCACCTGATGAAACGTGGCGGCTTCCCGGGCGAGGGTTTCTGGGAGCCGGCCGAGCGGCTCACCTACTACGTGCTGTTTCCCGCGCTGCTGGTCGGTAACCTGGCCAGGGCCCCGCTCGCCGACGTGTCACTGGGGCCGTTCACGCTGGCGCTGGTGGTGAGCTGGAGCGCGGTCGCGCTCGCGCTGCTGCTGCTGCAGCGCTGGCTGGCGATGGACGGGCCGGCGTTCACCTCGGTGGTGCAGGGCGGCATCCGCTTCAACACCTACGTCGGGCTGGCCGCCGCCGAGGCGCTGTTTGGCGCCGCCGGGCTGACCCTCGCCGCGGTGGTCATCGCGGTGCTGGTGCCGCTGGTCAACGTGCTCTGCGTCGGCGTGCTCAACCGTCATGGTCGAACCGGGGTGCCGGGCTGGGGCGCGGTGTTGCGCGGGCTGGTGCGCAACCCGCTGATCCTCGCCTGCCTGCTCGGCATCCTGCTCAACCTCGGTGGGGTGGGGTTGCCGTGGGGCAGCGGCGAGGTGCTGGACATCGCCGCCCGCGCCGCGCTGCCGCTCGGGCTGCTGGCGGTCGGCGCAGGTCTCGATCCGCGCGCGGTCCGCGAGCGCCACGTCGCGATTGTCGGCGTCAGCACACTGAAGCTGGTCGGTCTGCCGCTGGCGGTGGCCGGCGTGGCATGGCTGCTGGGCTTGCCGGCCGCGGAGACCGCGGTGGCGGTGCTGTTCGCGGCCCTGCCGACGGCC
>CBDTVS010000156.1:0-5003 GCA_965364245.1 uncultured Gammaproteobacteria bacterium
GAGAAGCGCCCGTCGGTGATCAGGGCACAGGCCTTGCCCAGCCCCTTGGACTTGAGATAGCTGGTGGGGTAGAGCATCTCCTGCATGCCGGGACCGCCCTTGGGGCCCTCGTAGCGGATCAGCACCACGTCGCCCTCCTTGATGCGCCCGCCGAGGATCGACGCGACCGCCGCCTCCTGGCTCTCGCAGATGCGTGCCGGACCCGAGAAGGTCAGGATCGACTCGTCGACCCCGGCGGTCTTGACGATGCACCCCTCCTCGGCGAGGTTGCCGAACAGCACCGCGAGTCCGCCATCCTTGCTGTAGGCGTGCTCGAAGTTACGGATGCAGCCGCCCTCGCGGTCGAGGTCGAGGTCGGCGAAACGCTTGTCCTGGCTGAAGGCCTCGGTGGTGCGCACGCCACCCGGGGCGGCGCGGAAGAAGGCGTGCGGATGCTCGGCGTCGGTGACGGTCACGTCCCACGCGTCGAGTGCCGTGCCCAGGGTCGCGCTGTGCACCGTGGCGACGTCGCGATTGATCAGGCCGGCGCGGTCGAGCTCGCCGAGGATCGCCAGGATGCCGCCGGCGCGGTGCACGTCCTCGACATGGTACTGCTGGGTGCTCGGCGCCACCTTGCACAGGTTCGGGACCTTGCGCGAGAGCCGGTCGATGTCGGTCATCGTGAAGTCGATGCCACCCTCCTGCGCCGCGGCTAGCAGGTGCAGCACGGTGTTGGTCGAGCCGCCCATGGCGATGTCGAGGCTCATGGCGTTCTCGAACGCGGCGAAGGTCGCGATACCCCGCGGCAGGGCCGTGGCGTCGTCCTCCTCGTACCAGCGCCGGGCCAGCTCCACGGCACGGCGACCGGCCTCGAGGAACAGGCCACAGCGGTCGGCGTGGGTCGCGACCAGCGTGCCATTGCCCGGCAGCGACAGGCCGAGCGCCTCGGTCAGGCAGTTCATCGAGTTGGCGGTGAACATGCCCGAGCAGGAGCCGCAGGTCGGGCACGCCGAGCGCTCGAGCTTCATGACGTCGTCGTCCGAGACGCGGTCGTCGGCGGCGGCGATCATGCTGTCGATCAGGTCGACCTTGCGCTCGCCGGTCTCGAGGTTGACCTTGCCCGCCTCCATCGGTCCACCCGAGACGAACACCGCCGGCACGTTGAGACGCATCGCGGCCATCAGCATCCCGGGGGTGATCTTGTCGCAGTTGGAGATGCAGATCAGCGCGTCGGCGCAGTGAGCATTGACCATGTATTCGACCGCGTCGGCGATGATCTCGCGCGAAGGCAGCGAATAGAGCATGCCGTCATGACCCATCGCGATACCGTCGTCGACGGCGATGGTGTTGAACTCCTTGGCCACGCCACCGGCCGCCTCGACCTCGCGCGCGACCAGCTGGCCCATGTCTTTGAGATGCACATGACCCGGCACGAACTGGGTGAACGAATTGGCGATGGCGATGATCGGCTTGCCGAAATCGTCGTCGCCCATGCCGGTGGCGCGCCACAGCGAGCGGGCTCCGGCCATGTTGCGGCCGTGGGTCGAGGTACGGGAACGGTACGCGGGCATGGCTCACTCCAGGCGATGCATCAGCGGGTCGGGAGCGTGATTCTACACTCCCGTGCAGTTCAATCGGGGCCATTTCCTGATCCGGCGCAGGGGTATGCGCCGGACCCATCCGCGTCAGGGATCGAGCAGGACCAGTTCGTAGCCGAGTGCACGGTAGTCGTTGATCTGTGCCGGACCGGCCTCGGCGACGTCGACGTAGGCGGGGAAATCTTCCGGCGAGTGGCCACGCCAACCGGCATAGGTGCCGCAAACGTGCACCTTGACGTCGTCGGCCACCAGCGACTGCACCTTGGCATGCACCTGCGGCGACGCGTCGGCCTCGCGGCTGAGCAGCGCGAACTGCTCGCGTCCGTGGGTGACGATCACGACATCGAGCCCGGGGAAGCGCTCGCGAAGCCGGCGCGCGACATCGTGCGCGACCGGCAGGGTCGTCTCCAGGTAGTCGGCGTCGCCCGAGACGATCTCGAACACCACCCCGGCCGGCGCCGCATCGCGGGCCAGCAGGTGCGCGACCGGGTCGCTCGCAGCCCCCACGCCCTGACCAACGAGGAGAAATAGTGCCAAGAAAAAGCAGGATTTGAGTCGCATGAAGTGCTCCGTCGTCTGGGGACCGATGCCTAGATGACCGGACGCGGCGCGCCGATCTTACCGGGCCGGGCGTGCAGCGATCAGCATGTAGTTGACCGCCTCCGACCGCGTGAGGTGCAGCTGGCGCGAGAAGGGATTCATCCGCACACCGGTGCGCCCCGTCACCTCGAGTCCGCCGGCGCGACAGTGCGCCTCGATCTCGGCCGGGGTCACGAACTTACGCCACTGGTGGGTGCCACGCGGCAGCCAGCGCAGCACGTACTCGGCGCCGACGATGGCGAACAGCCAGGCCTTGAGGGTGCGGTTGAGCGTCGCGACCACCATCACGCCACCGGGTCGCACCCGTGCCGCACACGACGCCATGAAGGCCTCGAGCCCACTGACGTGTTCGACCACCTCCATGTTGAGCACCACGTCGAAGGGCGCCTCGTCACCCAGCCGTTCGACGGCGACCGGTCGGTAGTCGATGTCGAGTCCTGTGGCCCGGGCGTGACGCGTCGCGATCGCGACGTTGCGCGCGACGATGTCGATCCCGGTGACCCGCGCCCCGAGGCGTGCCATCGACTCGGCCAGGATTCCGCCGCCGCAGCCGATATCGAGGACGCGCAGTCCGGCAAGGGGCGAAGCCGCCAGAGGATCGCGTCCGAAATGGGCCGCCAGGTGCTCGCGCAGGTAGCCGCTGCGCAGGGCGTTGAGGCGGTGCAGCGGCCAGAACGGGCCGTCGGCATCCCACCAGGTCTCGGCGATGCGTTCGAAGCGGCGGACCTCGTCAGGATCGGCGCTCGGTGCGTGTGAGGTGTCAGGCATGATCGCTTTCATGATGGTCCAGTGCCCGGATATCGGCTACGGCAGACAACCCGTGCACCTTCTAGACTCTTGATGCCATGACCGGTTCAACCGCTGCAGGAGGTTTCGCCATGCAGGGTCCGAGGCGTCTGCTGTGGACGCTCTTCCTCGCCGCCCTTCTCGTCGCCTGTGAACCCTCGGGCAACGCCGGCACGCATGCGGAGGATTTCCGCATCGTGACCCTTGCCGAGGGTCTCGAGCACCCCTGGGGCATGGCCTTCCTGCCCGACGGCCGCATCCTGATCACCGAGCGCCCAGGCCGGCTGCGACTCTACGCCGACGGAGAAATGCACCCGGAACCGATCGCTGGCCTGCCCCCGATCGCCGCGCATGGCCAGGGCGGACTCCTCGACGTCGCGCCCCACCCCGACTTCGCCGAGAACGGCCTGGTCTACCTCTCGTTCGCGATGCGCGATGCCGACGGCGTCGGCACCTCGGTCGGCCGCGCACGGCTCGAGGGCCACCGCCTGGTCGACGGTCGCAAGCTGTTCGACCTGATGCCGCGCAGCAATGCACGGCAGCACTTCGGCTCACGGCTGGTGTTCGATCGCCAAGGGCATCTCTACATCACCCTCGGCGACCGTGGGGAGCGCGATCGCGCCCAGGACCTAGGCGACCATGCCGGCTCCGTGATCCGCATCACCGACGACGGTTTCGTTCCGCCCGACAACCCGTTCGTCGGGCGCGACGGCGCGCGCCCGGAGATCTACAGCTACGGCCACCGCAACCTCCAGGGCGCGGCATTGCATCCCGAGACCGGCGAACTCTGGACCCACGAACATGGTCCCCAGGGTGGCGACGAGCTCAACGTCGTGCGCTCCGGGCGCAACTACGGCTGGCCGGTGATCACCTACGGCAAGGAGTACGTGACCGGCTTCGACATCGGCGAGACGCACCGGCAAGGGATGGAGCAGCCGCTCCACTACTGGGTGCCGTCGATCGCTCCGTCGGGCATGGCCTTCTACACCGGCGACAAGTTCCCGCACTGGCGCGGCAACCTGTTCGTCGGCTCGCTGAAATTCCGCCTGCTGGTGCGCCTGGAACTCGACGGCGAGAAGGTGGTGCACGAGGAGCGCCTGCTGCAGGACGTTCTCGGCCGCATACGCGACGTACGCACCGGCCCCGACGGCTACCTCTACCTGTTGACCGATGCCTCCGACGGCAAGCTGGTGCGCCTCGAGCCTAGCAACTAAGTCGACCGAGGCTCCGGATCGGCTGCGCGCTCGGCCGCCTCGCGTCGAATTCGCTCCAGCACGGCCATCCGGGCGGCGTGTCCCATCGACTCCCACGAAGCGATCTCGTCGAGCGTGCGCAGGCAGCCGATGCAGACCTGTCGCGCGTCGAGCGCGCAGATCTTTACGCAAGGGGATTCAACGATCATGTGAGGCTCGGGTGTTCGAATGCTGTCCGAATGGACCGGGCTAGATTCCAAACGTTCACCGCATTATCGGCCCTGGGAGAACGGCTTCCCTGAGCTCGCGCAACAGAGGTGCAGATCGCATCAGTCCGGGAACAGCATGGCCATGAACCGCTTCCGGGTCGCCTGCGAGAACTCCCGGTAGAAGCGGAACCGCACCGGCGCGTCGACGGCTTCCGGCAGCTCGATGCCCCACACCGGCTGAATCCCGTTCGGCAGGCTCGCGTAGCGGATATCGCCGA
Source organism: uncultured Gammaproteobacteria bacterium (assembly GCA_965364245.1). Taxonomy (GTDB): domain Bacteria; phylum Pseudomonadota; class Gammaproteobacteria; order QNFN01; family QNFN01; genus QNFN01. The sequence goes on from CBDTVS010000156.1 coordinate 4,644, forward strand.
GGGTGTCGGGGCGACCCGGTACGCGTGCGACGTAACCGTCAGAGAATGTATCGAAGCGCAGAATGTCAGCATGCACACGCGACCCCAGCGGCGCCACCAGTGTGGCCTCCGCAGGGGTGAACCGCGCGACCGCCTCGCCCTCGAAAACGCGAGGTTCGGTCAGCAGCCCGACACGCACCGCATCGACGTGGAAGCGGCCTTTAGTTTCGTAGACCGAGCGCCAGAGCAACAGGTTGCCCAGCGTCGGTTTGACCAGAGCGCGCTCCACCACGTGCCCGCGCGAGGCGGCGAGTTCGGCCGCCACGCCCGCCGCCCGTTGGTGCTGGACAAACCCAACCGCGAGGTAGGCGGCACCAAAAA
>CBDTVS010000157.1:0-4998 GCA_965364245.1 uncultured Gammaproteobacteria bacterium
CGTCACCGGCGGACATCGAGGCGACGCGGCGCCACACCACCGACCCGGCGATCTTTCGCACCCGCTACGCCGACGTCTTCACCGGCCCCGAGTCGTGGCGCGCGATCGAGGTGCCCGAGAGCCAGACCTACACCTGGGATGACTCGAGCACTTACGTTAAGAATCCTCCCTATTTTACTGATATAAATAAAGAGTTATCTGAGATCGAGCCGATCGGTGGGGCGCGGGTGCTGGCGCTGCTCGGTGACTCGGTGACCACCGACCACATCTCCCCCGCGGGCAGCATCGCCCTCGATGGGCCGGCCGGCCGCTACCTCGTCGAGCAGGGCGTCGAACAGACTGACTTCAACTCCTACGGTTCGCGGCGCGGCAACCACGAGGTGATGATGCGCGGCACCTTCGCCAACGTCCGGCTGCGCAACGAGATGGCGCCCGGCACCAGCGGCGGCGTCACCGTGCACCAGCCGAGCGGCGAGGCGATGTCGATCTACGACGCGGCGATGCGCTACCGCGACGAGGGCGTGCCGCTGGTGGTCGTGGCCGGCAAGGAGTACGGCACCGGCTCGTCGCGCGACTGGGCGGCCAAGGGCACCAACCTGCTCGGCGTGCGCGCGGTGATCGCCGAGAGCTACGAGCGCATCCACCGCTCCAACCTGGTCGGCATGGGCGTGCTGCCGCTGCAGTTCCCCGAGGGCATCGACCGCAAGACGCTGGAACTCAACGGCAGCGAGACCTTCGCGATTGACGGCCTCGAGAACCTGGCCCCCGGCGTCACCCTCGCCTGCACGATCACGCGAGCCGATGGAAGCGAGACCGCGCTCGACCTGCTGTGTCGCGTCGATACCGCCGACGAGCTCGACTACTACCTTAACGGCGGCATCCTGCCGTACGTGCTCAGGCGACTGCTCCCGGATTAGGCGAACCTCGCGTCGCGCACAACGGAAACGGGGCCCGGCGGGCCCCGTTTCGTCATTTCATGGAGGCTGGGTCAGGGACAGGCGTCGACCTTGCCCGGCACCTCGCCGGTCAGCTTCAGGAACGCGCCGAATGGGCCCATGTTGCTCATCGCCTCCATGTACGGCCCCTCGAACAGCAGGTACTGGAAGAACATCGCCTTCATGGGTCCGTACTCACCGGCACCCATCTCCTGCCAACGGGCCGTCTCGGCGTACATGACGTAGTCGACGTCGTCGTCGAGCGCCTTGCTCTCGGCGATGCCGCCGTAGATGCACTGCGCCTTGCCGTCCTTGGCCGCGATACGCAGTTCCACTCGCGCGCTGTCCGGGCAGTCGCTGCGGTAGATCTGCAGCACCTTGTGGCCGCGCCCCTTGTCGTTCGCCGCCCAGCCCGAGGCGAACAGCTCTTCGCTGAGGGGTTGGCTGGCGTTCCAGGCGTCGCAGGCGCCGAAGGCCCAGGTCGGCGACATCAGCGTCGGGGTCTCGGCGGCGCTGGCGAGGCTCGCGCCGCCGAGCAGCACGGCGCCGATCAGGCCGACGAGCGGCCGGGTGAGTTGGTGCATCGAATCGTCCTCGTGGTGGTGAACGCGTCTCCGGCCCGCTACGTGGCGAGGCCGTGGTATGGCCTGAAACTAGGTGGACCAGGGGCACGGGGGCAATACCACGACGGTGGTAGGGGCATGGCCCACGGGGATACGCCGGCACGCCAGGTTGACGCTACGGCAACTGGGTTCCGGGACGGGCGCGTGCTAACGTCGCCCGCGCCATGCCCCCGCCAACCTCGCCCAGCCCCCCCGCGTTCCCGCCACTGCGTCTGGCGTGGACGGTCTGGGGCCTCGGCGCTCTGCTCTACCTGATCGGTTTCTACCAGCGCGTCGCACCGGCGGTGATCACCGGCGAGCTGATGACCGAGTTCGCGCTCAACGCCGCCGCGCTCGGCCAACTGTCGGCGCTCTACTTCTACAGCTACGTCGCGATGCAGGTACCGACCGGCATCCTCGCCGATCACTGGGGCCCGCGTCGGCTGCTAAGCGCCGGCGCCGCCGCCGCGGCCATCGGCACGCTGCTGTTCGCGCTCAGCCCGACCTATTTCTGGTCCGGCGCCGGACGGCTGCTGGTCGGCGCCTCGGTCGCGGTCGCGTTCGTCGGCATGCTCAAGCTCGCCGGCCACTGGCTCCCGGACCGACATTTCTCGCTTGCGTCCGGGCTGGCGCTGTTCACCGGTGTGGTCGGCGCGGTCACCGCCGGGGTGCCGCTGCGGCTGCTGGTCGACGCCTTCGGCTGGCGGGCGGTGATGACCATCTCGGGGCTGGTGACCGCGCTGCTGGCGCTGGCGATCTGGTGGCTGGTGCGCGACGACCCCGTCGAGCGCGGCTACGCCAGCCACGCCGCGGAACACCCCGACGACACCCAGGCGCCGGACGGTATCTGGGCGGGGCTCAAGCGCGTGGTCGGCTACCGCAACATCCGCCTGCTGTTCCTGGTGCCGGGCGGGCTGGTCGGCAGCGTGCTGACGTTCGCCGGCCTGTGGGGCGTGCCCTACCTGACCACCCACTACGGCCTCGCAACCACCCAGGCCGCCGCACTGACCTCGCTGATGATGATCGCCTGGGCAGTCGCCGGACCGGTGTTTGGCGCGTTCTCCGACCGCAGCGGCCTGCGCAAGCCGCTCTACATGGCCGGCATGCTCGTCGCAGCGGGCGGCTGGGCGCTGCTGATCTTCGTTCCCGGCCTGCCGCTGTTCGCCCTGGTGATCCTGCTCGGCGTAATCGGAGCCGCGAGCGGCTGCATGATTATCGGCTTCGCGTTCGCCAAGGAGTCGGTACCGGGACGGGTCGGCGGGACTGCCTCGGGCATCGCCAACATGGGCGTGATGATCGGACCGATGCTGCTGCAGCCGGCGGTCGGCGTCGTACTCGACCGCTTCTGGGACGGCGCACTGCTCGACGGGGTGCAGATCTACGGCGTCGAGGCGTACCGCTACGGCTTCGCGCTGATGCTGGTGTGGGTGGTGATCGGGATCGTCGCACTGGCGCTGACGCGCGAGACCGGGCGCAACGCGAAGGTGGCGTTCACGCCTTAGGCATCTCCATACCGATCCAGGAAGAGAAGTTTGTCGGACTGAAGTCCGACCTACAGGCGTCCTCTTTGTGGGTCGGGCTTCAGCCCGACGGCGACTTCTGTCCACCGATCGCCTTCAGCGCCTCGAGCAACTCGATCGGCAACGGGAAGAAGATCGTCTTGCTGCCCTCGTTGGACATGTCGAGCATGGTCTGCAGGTAGCGCAGCGTCATCGCCTGCGAGTGGCCGCTCATGATGCGCGCCGCCTCGGTCAGTTTCTCGGAGGCCTGCAACTCGCCCTCGGCGGCGATGATCTTCGCGCGCCGGGTACGCTCCGCCTCGGCCTGTTTGGCGATCGCGCGGATCATGCTCTCGTCGAGGTCGACGTGCTTGATCTCGACGTTGCTGACCTTGATGCCCCAGGCGTCGGACTGCTTGTCGAGGATCTCCTGGATGTCGCGGTTGAGCTTCTCGCGCTCGGAGAGCATCTCGTCCAGCTCGTGCTGGCCGAGCACCGAGCGGAGCGTGGTCTGCGCCAGCTGGCTGGTCGCGTCGTGGTAGTTCTCCACCTGGATGATGGCGCGCTCGGCGTCGAGCACGCGGAAGTAGATCACCGCGTTGACCTTGACCGAGACGTTGTCGCGCGAGATCACGTCCTGGGTCGGCACGTCGAGCACCACGGTGCGCAGGTCGACGCGCACCATCTGGAACAACCACAGCCAGACGAAGCGCAGGCCGGGACCGGTGACGTTGTAGAAGCGGCCGAGGAAGAACACCACACCGCGCTCGTACTCGCGGAAGATGCGGACCGAGAAGACGACGTAGAGCAACGCCAGCATCAGGAAAACGATAAAGGCCTGGGTCAACATGTCACGACTCCTTGTCGAGAGGTTCGACCTCGAGCACGAGGCCGTCGATGGCGGTGATGCGCACGGGCTGGCCGGCGGCAAGTGGTACGCGGCTGCGCGCCGACCAGGTCTCGCCGTGCGCGTGGACCCGGCCCTCGCCGGCGAAAGCCTCGAGAGCCTCGCCGGTACTGCCAAGGAGCTGCTCGCGTCCGCTGACCACCGGCCGGCGCCGCTGGCGCAGCGCGAGCCCGGTCACGAACATCATGAACGCGAGGCTGGTCAGGGCCAGTGCGACCACCAGCGGCAGCGACAGCGAGAAGGCCGCTACCTCGGTGTCGAGCAGGATGATCGACCCGGCCACGAAGGCCGCGAGCCCGCCGATGCCGAGCGCACCGAAACTCGGCATGAACACCTCGGCGACCATGAACGCCATGCCGATCAGTACCAGCGCGACGCCGGCGTAGTTCACCGGCAGCACGTGGAAGGCGTAGAGCGCGAGCACCAGCGCGATGGCGCCGATCACGCCGGGCACGATCGCACCGGGGTTGGCGAGTTCGAAGAAGATGCCGTAGATGCCCAGCAGCATCAGCATGTACGCCACGTTCGGGTTGGTGATGATCGACAGCAGTTCGCTGCGCCAGTCGGGCGCCTGTTCGATGACCTCGAGGCCGGCGGTGGCCAGCGTCACCTCGCCTGCCTTGACCCCGACCACGCGACCGTCGAGCGCCCCCATCAGCCCGTCGAGGTCGGCCACCACCAGGTCGACGACGTTCTGCTGCACCGCCTCCTCGGCGCTCAGGCTCGCCGCCTCGGTCACCGCCAGCTCGGCCCACTCGACGTTGCGCCCGCGCAGCTCGGCAAGGCCGTGGATGTAGGCGGTCGCGTCGTTGATCGCCTTGCGCTCCATCGACGTGCCCGGCTTGGACTTGCCATCGGCTTCGTCGCCCTCCCCCTTAGGTTGCCCGGCGCCGGTCGCACCGATCGCGACCGGCGTTGCCGCGCCGAGGTTGGTCGCCGGCGCCATCGCCGCGACATGGCTGGCGTACATGATGAAGGTGCCGGCGCTCGCGGCCCGCGCCCCGCTCGGTGCAACCCAGGTCACGACCGGGATCTCGGCGGCGAGGATGCGCTGG
>CBDTVS010000158.1:0-4978 GCA_965364245.1 uncultured Gammaproteobacteria bacterium
CCGCCGGGCATCCCGCCTCCCGGCAGGCCTCCGGCGCCCCCCTTCGGAATGACGATCTGCGATGCGGCCTCGCGGCGCGCTTCCTCGATCTGGCGCGCGGTCTCCTCGAGCTGCACCTCGGCGGCACCGGCGAAGTTCTCGATCGCCTCGGCGAGCGAGCCCGCCTCGATCTGGAAGGTCAGCGGAATCGCGCCCATCGGCGTCATCAGCTGTGCCTGCCCGATGTAGAGCACCGGGCGCGCAGGGTCGTCGCCGCCCTGGCTGTCGACCGGGGTCATGCGCCGCACCGTGCCGACCCGCTGGTCGGTGAAGACCTCCTCGCGGTACAGCGCATCGGGGTCCATCTTCAGCTCGGCGGAGGGATCGTGGCTCATCTCGGCATCCTGGCTTGGGTTCGCGGGGTGGGCAGGGTAGCAGACCGGAAAACCCGGCGCTAAACGTCGAACTCCTCGTAGAGCGCGCGCAGGCCCGGCTTGTTGGCGAGGATCTCCTCGCGCGTGAGCCCCTCGAGTTCGTGCGGGAAGACCAGCCAGCGGTCGCTCTCGTGAACGTAGTAATCGGGCACCAGGTCGGTGCGGTTGTTGGCCGGCTTGTACCACGGCGTCGCGATGCGGATCTCCTCCGGGGCGTTGCGGCGCGCGCGGGCACGCAGCGTATCGATCACCGCCTTGATGCTGAGCCCGGTGTCGAACACGTCGTCGACCAGCAGCAGGGGATCGGCGGCGTCGATGTTGCGCACCACGTAGCCGAGGCCGTGCACGCGCACCTCGCGGTTGCGCTGGGCGATGCCGGTGTAGGAGGAGGTGCGGATGGCGATGTGGTCGGCCGCGACCCCGAACACCTCGAACAGCTCCTGGACGGCGATGCCGACCGGCGTGCCGCCGCGCCAGACGCCGACGATGAAGCTCGGCCTGAAGCCGCTCTTGAGCACCATCAGCGCGAGGCGGAAGGAGTCCTCGAGCAGCTCCTGTGCCGTGATGTAGTGTTTGTCGACCATGGCGTCCGCCTCGCGGGGAAGCGGCCAACCTACCCCGCGCCGGGAGGGGGCGCAACTGCGCCGGATCAAGCCGATCCGGCGGCGCGATTGCCCCCCCGGGCGTCGCCGGGTAGCCTCGGCGCAACGCCAACGCGCCCACCCGCCGCGCATCACCAGGAGAGGTCCCGATGAGTGCGATCGCCCGCCATTTCCGTCTCGCCGAGCGCGGCACCGACGTCGCGACCGAAATCCGCGCCGGATTCACCACCTTCCTGACCATGGCCTACATCCTGTTCGTCAACCCGCAGATCCTCAGCCTGACCGGCATGCCGGCGCAGGACGTCGCGGTCGCGACCGCGCTGGCCGCGGCGATCGCGACGCTGATCATGGGCCTCTACGCCAACTTCCCGTTCGCCCTGGCCCCGGGCATGGGACTCAACGCCTACTTCACGTTCGGCGTGGTCCAGGGGCTCGGCGTCGACTGGCCGATCGCGCTGACCGCGGTGCTGATCGAGGGCGTGCTGTTCATGGCGCTGGCGATGACCGGCGCGCGCACGCTGCTGGTCAACGCGATCCCCCACTGCATCAAGGTCGCGACCATCACCGGCATCGGCCTGTTCCTGGCCATCATCGGCTTCGAGGGCGCGAAGCTCACCGTCGACCACCCGGCCACGCTGGTCACCCTCGGCAACCTGAAGGACCCGGGGGTGCTGCTCGCGCTGGCCGGCATCGTGCTGATCGGCGCGCTGATGGTGAAACGGATCAAGGGCGCGGTGCTGATCGGCATCCTGGTCCTGACCGGCATCGCCTGGCTCAGTGGGCTGGCGCCGCCACCGGACGCCATCGTCGCGCTGCCGCAGCTGCCGCGCGAGACGCTGCTGGCGATCGACTTCAGCCAGGTGTTCACCGGGACGATGCTGACCGTGGTGATCGCGTTCCTGTTCGTCGACCTGTTCGACACCGCCGGCACGCTGCTCGGCGTCGGCCGGCTCGCCGGGCTGCTCGACAAGGACGGCAACCTGCCCGGCTCGGAACGCGCGTTCATGGCCGACGCCACCGGCACCACGGCCGGCGCGTTGCTCGGCACCAGCACCGTGACCACCTACATCGAATCGGCGACCGGCATCGAGGAGGGCGGGCGCACCGGCCTGACCGCGGTGGTGGTCGCCGCGCTGTTCCTGCTGTCGATGTTCTTCACGCCGCTGTTCACCTCGGTACCGGCGCTGGCCACCGCGCCGGCGCTGATCGTGGTCGGCGCGATGATGATGCTCGGCGCGCGCGACCTCGACTGGACGCAGATGGACGAGGCGGTGCCGGCGTTCCTGACCGTGGTCGCGATGCCGTTCACCTACTCGATCGCCCACGGCATCACGCTCGGCATCGTCTCCTACGTGCTGATCCACGTCGCGATCGGCCGCTTCGAGCGCATCCACCCGGTGATGTGGGTGCTGGCGGCGCTGCTGATCGCCTTCCACGCGCTGTGAGCACGGCCGACCCGGGGCTCGCGCAGGCCTGCCGCGATGCCATCCGCGACGTCCCCGACTTCCCGAAGCCGGGCATCCTGTTCCGCGACATCACGCCGCTGCTCGCCGACGGCGCGCTGTTCCGGCGCGTGACCCACCACTTCGCGAGCACTTGCGAGCGGCTCGGCTGGGCGCCCGACGTGCTGGTCTCGCCGGAGGCGCGCGGCTTCATCTTCGGCGCCGCGCTGGCCCACGAGCTCGGCATCGGCTTCGTGCCGGTGCGCAAGCCCGACAAGCTGCCGCACATGACCCACCGCGTCAGCTACGACCTCGAATACGGCAGCGACGCCATGGAGATGCACGTCGACGCGCTGCGGCCCGGCCAGCGCGTGGTGGTGATCGACGACCTGCTCGCGACCGGTGGCACCGTGGCGGCGAGCGCCGACCTGGTCGCCGCGCACGGTCTGACCATCACCGGAGCGCTGTTCCTGGTCGAGCTCACAGCACTCGGCGGGCGGGCACGGCTGGCGCCGCTGCCGGTGCATGCGCTGCTCGCCTACCCTGACTGACACGGACCAGGCCCGATGACCCCGTTTGAACTGCTCGCGACCCTGCTGACGCTGGCCGCGCTGTTCAGCTACTTCAACCACCGCGTGCTGCGCCTGCCGCAGACCATCGGCGTGATGCTGGTCGCGCTGGTGGTCTCGCTCGCGCTGCAGCTCGCCGGGCCGCTCGCCGACGGCGTCGAGGCGACCGCGGCGCGGATGCTGGTCGCGATCGACTTCGACGACACGTTGCTGCACGGCATGCTCGCCTTCCTGCTGTTCGCCGGCGCGCTGCACGTCAACCTCGGCGACCTGGCGGAGCAGGGCGGGGTGATCGCGCTGCTCGCGAGCTTCGGCGTGGTCGGCGCGACCTTCCTCGCCGCCGGCGCGGCCTGGCTGGTGTTCGGCGCCGTCGGCCTCGACATCCCGCTGATCTGGTGCCTGGTGTTCGGCGCGCTGATCGCGCCGACCGACCCGATCGCGGTGCTCGGCATCCTCAAGACCGCCGGCGCGCCGAAGAGCCTCGCGACCAAGATCACCGGCGAGTCGCTGTTCAACGACGGCGTCGCGGTGGTGGTGTTCCTGGTGCTGGTCGGGGTCGCCACCGGCGAGCGCGAGGCGACCGCCGGTGCCATCACCTGGCTGTTCGTGCAGGAGGCGGTCGGCGGGGCGCTGTTCGGCGCCGCCTGCGGCTGGCTTGCCTACCGCATGCTGGCGACCGTCGACAAATACCAGGTCGAGGTGCTGATCACGCTGGCGCTGGCCACCGGGGTCTACGCACTGGCCGAGGCGTGGCACCTGTCGGCGCCGATCGCGATCGTCGTCGCCGGGCTGCTGGTCGGCAACCACGGTCGCCTGCTCGGCATGTCGCAACGCACCCGCGAACATCTCGACACCTTCTGGGAGCTGGTCGACGAGGTGCTCAACGCCGTGCTGTTCCTGCTGATCGGGCTCGAGCTGCTGGTGCTGAGCTTCCGCGGCGAGTACCTGGTCGCCGGGCTGGTGCTGATCCCGCTGGTGCTGCTCGCGCGGCTGGTCAGCGTCGGCTTCCCGGTCGGGTTGCTGCGCGCGCGCCGCGAGTTCAGCCCGCACGTGGTCAAGATCCTCACCTGGGGCGGCCTGCGCGGCGGCATCTCGGTGGCGCTCGCGCTGTCGCTGCCGGCCTCGGCGGTGCGTGACCCGCTGATCGCTGCGACCTACGTGATCGTGGTCTTCTCGATCCTGGTCCAGGGGCTGACCATCGGCCCGCTGCTCCGGCGCACGGTCGGCAGTGCCGCGCCGCGCGACGCGCACTGACGCCGGGTCACAGGTCGCGCACGTCGAGGAAGCTGCCGCTGGGACGTTCGCGCAGCTCCGGCAGCAGGTCGGCGATGCGCTGCGCGGCCGTGCGCGGGTCGGGCATCGCCTCGGTACCGCGCGCCGCGCGCAGCCGCTGCAGCGACGGGAAACGCGTCGCGTCGGTGCGCGCCGGGTCGCAGAGTTCGGCCTGCATCGCGGTGTCGACCAGTCCCGGCGCCACCGCCAGCAGCTGGCTGTCGGGGAACTCATGGGCGTAGAGCTGGGTGAGCATGTTCAGCGTCGCCTTGGAGAGCGCGTAGGCGCCCCAGCCGCGATGGCCGACCCGCGCCGCGCCCGACGAGATCAGCACCACCTGCCCGACCGGCAGCGACCGGGCCAGCAACCAGTCGAGGATGCGCTTGTTGGCCCAGACGTTGATGCGCAGCACCTCCTCGAGGGTGGCCACCGGCGTCGCGGCGAGGTCGCGGATCGGCCCGAGCACGCCGGCGTTCAGGATCACGACGTCGAGCCGCCCGACGTCGCCGAGCAACCGCCCGAGCGCCGGCGCGACCGCGTCGGCGTCGGCGAGGTCGCAGCCGACCTCGTGCAGGTCGCCCGCGAGGCCGTCGCTGCCGCGACGACTGAGACCGTAGACGCGCCAGCCGCGCTGCAGATAGACCTCGGTAAAACCGCGGCCCAGGCCACTGCTGTGGCCG
>CBDTVS010000159.1:0-4973 GCA_965364245.1 uncultured Gammaproteobacteria bacterium
CGCCCCCGTAGGTCGTGAACAGGGCGCCTTCCAGGCGCTCCAGCGACGCGACGAAATCCGCTGCGTGCGGGCGTTGCAAAACGGACGTGAGGTCATCCGTGATCTGTTCCAGTGCCCAGGTGTCGAGCAGGCAACGCCGCGGATCGAGGCCGAGCCGTCCGTCGACCAGCATCAGCATGTCGTCTCCACCGAGCAGCTTGCGTAAGCGATGCAGGGTGGTGTTGAGCGAGCGGTAGGCGTAGTCGCCATCGACGTGCGGCCACAGCGCCGTGGCGAGCTGCTCGGCACGCACGTTCCTGCCGCCGAGCGCGATCAGCACCTTGAGCAGCTCGGTCGGCTTGCCCTGCTTCCGTGACCTCCCTTCCGGATCGCGCGGTTCGGCCTCGATGTCGAACGTCCCCAGCGTGCGGATGCGCAACGGCCATGGCCACGCCTCGAGGTGGTATGGCGGCACCTCCGGTTGCAGGCCACGGCGCCGGATCAGCGCCCGCGCATACTCGACCTCGATCTCCTCCTCGAGCGCCGTGACACAGAGCCGGGCAATCATCTCCGGCAACCAGCCGATCACGTGGTAGTAACCGTGTTCGCGACCCAGGCCGAAGGCGTAGGCGAGCGAGTTGAGACCCGACTGGCGTCGCCCGTGGGTCAGGGCGATGTCGGCCCATGGCAACAGGGCCATGAAGGCCAGCAGGTGGCTGTTGATGTTGCGCGTCAGCGCATGCACCTTGCGCAGGTGAACGCCGCACTTGTGCTCGTCGTGATCGGCGACGATGGGTGCCATCGCGAGACGGCAGATCACCTCGTAGAACGGGATGCCGACCTCGGTGGAGAGACGGAAGGCCAGCTTCTGCTGCTGGTAGGCGGCTACCGGGTCGCCCAGCAATTGCGCATGCCAGCCGGCGACGTAGTGATAGAGGCAGAGATCGAATCGGCGCAGGCTCGGCAACTCCTCGCTGAGCGCGTCGAGCTCTTTGCCCGCCGCCTGCGTGTCACCCACGCCCAGGCACGCCGCGGCGGCGATGGCCCGCAGATCACCGACGTGCTGTTTGACCCCGCTGCGCGTGGCCACCGCGAGGGCGTGCTCCACGGCCTCCAGGGCCCCGTCGCGGTCGTTGACCAGCATCCGGAACATCGCCTCGGCATGCCCCAGGGCGACGCGGCCGAGCGGGGCAAGCGGTGTCGATTCAGCAAGCGCGTGCAAACCGTCGAGCACCGCGCGCGCGCGCTGGAAATGGCCCGTCCACATGATCGAGATTGCCACCTGGGGCTCGACCACGAGCCGCAGGGCTGGATCGCCGGACGCCTGCGAGAGCGTGTAGGCGCGGTCGAGCCAATGGCTCAGTTCGGCCGCATCGGGCCAGCGCAGCATCGTTGCGCTGAACAGGCTGCAGGCGGCACGCGCCTCGAGCCCCGGCCCGTACGTCGAATCGCTGGAGCTGAGAAGTCCGGCGAGTTCCCCGATAGTGGGATCGAGCAGCGACAGGTCGTCCATGTCCTGGATCACCGCGTCGATGATGCCCACACATGAAAGCAGCACGCCGGTCGCATCGGCCGTGTCGTTGACGAACATCGCATGACTGCGCTCGAACAGCCGCCGGCTTTCGCGCGGCGTGGCGTGCATCAGGCAGACGCCATTCCAGTAGACCAGCCACGGGTCGGTGTCGAACGCCTCACTCGGCAACCCCTCGAACCACGCCACCATGGTTTCCGAGCGTCCCTGCGCGATCAGGACCTGGGCATGCTGGGCGATCAGCGCCGCGGCCCTGGGCCAGTCGGCCAGCTCGATCAGTGACTCGATCGCCTCCTCGAACTGCCCACCCTCGAGCAGCAGTTCGGCAACCTGCTGGCGCCAGCGCCGGCAGACCTCGGCCTGCACCTGCTCCTGCGCACGCCGTTGCAGGAACTCGCGCAGCATCGGGTGGAACTCGTAGACCAGGCCGCCGGGAAGGTGGCGTTCGCTGACGAAGTGGCCGAGGTGGGCCAGCTGCCTGAGCACGCCCGCGCCCCGGCCGTCGTCCCGGTAGGCCTCGGCCATCGCGAGGCTCAGCCGCTTCGCGCCCGCCGCCCAGAGCAGGAACTCCTGCGCATCCCCGGGAAGCTTGTCGAACAGCTCGCCGGCGAGGTAGTCGAACAGCACCTGGGGCAGCATCTCCCCCTCACCGGCAACACGCTCCAGGTCGGCCTGGCCATGCTCCATGAGCAGCACCAGCCCGGCCGGCCAGCCGCCGGTCCTGCGGTGCAACCGGTCACGGCTCGCCTCGTCGAGACCGGGCACCCGGTCGGCAACGATGGCGTCCGACTCCTCGCGCGTGAGTTGCAACTCGTTCCAGCCGAGTTCGACCAGCGTGCCGCTGGCCCTCAGACGAGCCAGCGCGGCAGGCGGTGCATCGCGGCTCAACAGCACCGTCGCGCAGCCCACCGGCACCTCCTCCAGACCGTGACCGAGGAGGCCGCCAAGTGGTGACTGCGGCGGGACCTCGTGGAGATTGTCGAACACCAGCAGCAGCGGCCTCTCGACCAGGCCGAACAGCTGGCGGAAGAAGCTGCGACTGAAGGTGGCGGTTTCGTCGAGGTATTCCGGGGTGAGCAGCGGCAGCGCCTTGCCCTGCTCCGGCGCGATGCCAAGCGCCGCCTCACGCAGGTAGAAAAAGAACGTCGCGATGTCGGCGTCGCCGCGATCGAGCTGGTACCAGATGGCCAGGTCGTCGCGTTGTGCCAGATAGCTGGCGACGAGGGTGGTCTTCCCCGCGCCCGGCGGTCCGGTGATCCAGACGAGACGGCGCTCGAGACCTTCGTCGAGCGCCTCGAACAGGCGCGGCCTGGGCACCGCGGAACGGATCCCGGGCGGCGTGATCTTCGCCAGAACGGCCTTGGTCATCCCAGCCCCCTGTCCCGCCCCCTGGCCTCCCCGGGCCATGCCGGCCCGGGTGATGCCTGGCGAGACGACTCCTGTCACTTTAGACCAGCCCGGGACGCCCGTTCGCGCGGCCGGATAGCGCCCTGCGCTAGCGGCGCTCAGCTGTCGAGCCCCATGCGCCGATCGAGGTAGCTCTTGCGCGCGGTGACGACGTCGCGGAAGCCACCACCGACCCAGGTCGCCTCGGTACTCCAGTATTCGTCACTGCGCCGGTTGAGCAGCACCGAGTTGGCTGCCAGGGTCATCAGGATCGCCTGACCCTTCTGGGTCCGGATCGACGTGCGCGGGACGCCGGCCCAGTCGATCACCAGGTCGAGGGGCTTCCCATCGGCATCGCGGGCATAGGGCCGGTACCAGGCATGGTCGTTCGGCCCGAGCGTCACCACGTCTCCCGATCCGGACTTCCCCCGCACGCGGATGGTCTCGGTCGGGCGGTGGATCACAGCATAGAGCGTGTAGCCCTCGCGGTCGGCGTTGCGTACCGCGGTCAGGAAGTAGCGTCGGTAGTCCTCGACGCCATAGCCACGCAGCACCTTCTGGAAATGGTCGGTGGCCTCATCCATGTTGCGGAACACCCTGCCGGTGTCCCCGTCGTCGGGAACCTGGGCGAGCGGTTTGTCGTAGGCGTAGCGATAGGTCTCGTCGAGACTGACGGCAGCGTTCGCGTCGCGCATGCCGCGGTTGATCTCGTGGACGCCCTCGCCGAGGAAGTACGGGACCGCGGCGATGCCCTCCAGGAGGCCGGCGACGATCATCACCGGCGACAGCACGAGGTGCACGACACCCTCTCCAAACGTCTGCATCCCGTGCGCAGGATCCGGACCCCGCTGGGTGCCGGGTGCGGCGCAACCGGTGATCGACACTGCCGAGGCGACGGCCAGCATGAGCAGTTTGCGTTTCATGGCAATTCCCCCTTCCTGTGTTGAATGGCCCCGCCGCTGGGCGGCGGTGGATCGTTACCGATGCGATCGAGATCGCGTTTCAGCCGATCCTGGACAGGAAGGTTGCGCCACGCGCGCTTACCCGCGACTTACAGGTCGCTTACAGGTGAGCTACAGGCTACGGGTTGGCTCGGGCGGGCCGCACCCACACCGCGGTGTCGTGGAACACCGCGCCACCGACCGGCGGCGCCGGATCGGCCGAGGTCAGCAGGTTGATGCCGAGCCCATCGGCGAACGCGCCGTTGGGCCAGATGCTCTCGACCACCACCACACCGCGCTGCTGGCCATCGACCGACCGGGCGTGCAGCAGCAGTGCGCCCTGGCGGTTACCGAGGCATACGCGGTCGCCGTCGGCAATGCCGAGCTCGGCCGCGTCCTCGGGATGCAGCAGCGCGGTCGGCCGCCCCTCGCGCTTCCGCGACGTGGCGGTCTCGGTGAAGCTGGTGTTGAGGAAGTCGTGCGCCGGGGCGGTCACCAGACGGAAGGGGTGGTCGGCATCACGCGCGTCGGTGATCGCGACGTGATCCGGCAGTTCGGGCAGGCGCGCATGGTCGGGGCCGAGCGCGGCCCAGTCCGGGCTGAAGCGAAAGCGCCCGTCATCATGCGCGAAGCCGTCGAGGAAGTGGGCCTGCTCGAACGGCAGGCTGCAGTCGTGTCCGCCGGCGGCATGCACGGCATCGGCGCCTGGAAAACCCGACGCACGCAGCGTCGCGTCGACCAGTTCCCAGGAGCCCATGCCGAATCCGGGGTGCTCGGCGCCGAGCCTGGCGGCGAGATCACAGACCACAGCGTGGTTCTCGCGCGCCTCCGCCTGCGGCGGGATCAGGGCACGTGCGACCTGCAGGTACATGTGTCCGCCGCCCTTGTAGATATCGTCGTGCTCGAGGAACGTGGTCGCCGGCAGCACGATGTCGGCGAGCCGCGCGGTGTCGGTCATGAACTGCTCGTGGACGGCAAGGAACAGGTCGTCGCGCAGCAGCCCTTGACGCACCCGGCCACTCTCGGGCGCGACCGCGGCCGGGTTGCAGTTCTGCACCAGCATCGCGGTGACCGGTGGGCCGTCGCCGAGGTCGCGAGGGTCTCCGGTCAGCACTGCGCCGATGCGCGACATGTCG
>CBDTVS010000160.1:0-4972 GCA_965364245.1 uncultured Gammaproteobacteria bacterium
GAGATCATGCGCGCCGAGGACGTCGGCTGGAGCGCCAACCGCCTGGTCATGGGCAAGCACTCCGGGCGCAATGCGTTCCGCACCCGCCTTGCCGAGCTCGGCGTCGAGTTCGCCTCGGAGGAGGAGCTCAACGAGGCCTTCGCGCGCTTCAAGGAGCTCGCCGACAAGAAGCACGAGATCTACGACGAGGACCTCCAGGCGCTGGTCACCGAGACCAACCTGGCGGCGACCAACGAGCGCTACCGGCTGGTCGCGATGCGGGTCTGCTCGGAGACCGGCGAGACGCCCAGTGCCCGGGTCACGCTGCAGGTCGACGGCACCGAGCAGCGCGCCACGGCCGAGGGCGGCGGGCCGGTCGACGCCTCGTTCCGTGCGGTCGAGGCGATCGTCACCAGCGGCGCCGAGCTGCTGCTCTACTCGGTCAACGCCATCACCAGCGGTACCGACGCGCAGGGCGAGGTGACCGTGCGGCTGCAGCGCGAGGGACGCATCGTCAACGGCCAGGGCGCCGACACCGACATCGTCATCGCCTCGGTCAAGGCCTACCTCAACGCGTTGAACAACCTCAGCCAGGAGGCCACGCGGCGCCACCCGCAGGGCGGCGACGTCTGACCGCCATCGGCATGGACGCGATGCGGCGACGGCAGGTTCTGCAGGCGCTCGGCATCGAGGCCTGGGTCGCACGCGACGCGCAGTGCGCCCCGATGCTCGATGACGACCCGGCGGCCGATCTCGATTGGCCCGAACTCGAATCCGCGGTCGCCACCTGCCGTCGCTGTGCCCTGTGCGAGGGTCGGACGCAGACGGTGTTCGGGGTCGGGTCACACAACGCCGACTGGATGATCGTCGGCGAGGCGCCGGGCGCGGAGGAGGACCGGCAGGGCGAACCGTTCGTCGGCGCCGCCGGCCAGCTGCTCAACCGGATGCTGCGCGCGGTGGGGCTCGCCCGCGAGCAGGTGTTCATCGCCAATACGCTGAAGTGCCGGCCGCCGGGCAATCGCGACCCCCATGCCGACGAGCTCGCCGCGTGCCGCACCTACCTCGCGCGCCAGATCGCACTGGTCAACCCGCGGCTGCTGCTGGTCGTCGGACGCGTCGCCGCCCAGGCCCTGCTCGCCAGCGACCTGCCGATCGGTCGCCTGCGTGGCCAGGTGCACGAGCTGCCGGGTTCCGGCATCCCGGTCGTCGCCACCTACCATCCCGCCTACCTGTTGCGCTCGCCCGACCAGAAGCGACGCGCCTGGCAGGACCTGCTGCTGGCCTGCTCGGTCGCGGCACCCCAGGACGGTGGCGGCGCGCGCTGACCGTCTGCCGCCGCGGCTGCGGCCGATGGCGCGGGACGACCTCGGCGCGGTCATCGCGATCGAGCAGCGCGCCTACCCGAGTCCCTGGAGCGAGGGCATCTTCCGCGACTGCCTGCGCGTCGGCTACGACGCCTGGGTGATCGAGGAGGGCGGAACCCTGGTTGGCTACGGCCTGCTGTCGGTCGCCGCCGGCGAGGCGCACCTGCTGAATCTCTGCATCGATCCCGAGCGGCAAGGGTGTGGCCTCGGCCGTCGCCTGCTGGAACTGCTGCTGCGGCGAGCCGCGACGCGTGCCGCACGCACCGTATTCCTCGAGGTGCGACCGTCGAACCTGCGCGCCCTGCGGCTCTACAGCGCGGTCGGTTTCGACGAGATCGGCCACCGCAAGGACTACTATCCCGATGGTGCG
This sequence comes from uncultured Gammaproteobacteria bacterium, assembly GCA_965364245.1. Taxonomy (GTDB): domain Bacteria; phylum Pseudomonadota; class Gammaproteobacteria; order QNFN01; family QNFN01; genus QNFN01. Next base: position 1,714 of record CBDTVS010000160.1, read on the forward strand.
GGTCGCGAGGACGCGGTGTTGCTCGCGCTGGTGCTCTAACCCCCGCGCCGCGAGCGTGGCTGCGCTATAATCCGCGCCCCGTCGCCGCCCGACCACTTTCCCGCCGCATGCCCTCGACCGCTGCTGAAGCCGCCCGTCGTCGCACTTTCGCGATCATCTCGCACCCCGATGCGGGCAAGACCACGCTGACCGAGAAGCTGCTGCTGTTCGGCGGCGCGATCCAGCTCGCCGGCACGGTCAAGGGGCGCAAGTCGAGCCGCCATGCCACCTCGGACTGGATGGAACTGGAGAAACAACGCGGCATCTCGGTGACCTCGTCGGTGATGCAGTTCCCCTACCGCGACTGCGTCGTCAACCTGCTCGACACCCCGGGTCACGAAGACTTCTCCGAAGACACCTACCGCACGCTGACCGCGGTCGATGCGGCGCTGATGGTGATCGACAGCGCGAAGGGCGTCGAGGCGCGCACCGTGAAGCTGATGGAGGTGTGCCGGCTGCGCGACACGCCGATCGTCACCTTCGTCAACAAGCTCGACCGCGAAGGGCGCGCGCCGCTGGAGCTGCTCGACGAGATCGAATCGGTGCTCGGCATCGACTGCGCACCGCTGACCTGGCCGATCGGCATGGGCCGCGACTTCATCGGCGTCTACGACCTGCGCGAGCAGGCGGTGCGCCTGTTCGACGACGCGCACCCGGACGGCCGGCTGGCGCCCCTCGACGATCCGGACCTGGTCGCGCGCCTGCGCGGTTCGCACGCCGACCTGACCGATGAGCTGGAGCTGGTCCGCGAGGCGGCTCACCCCTTCGATCCCGAGGCGTTCCTGGCCGGTCGCCAGACGCCGGTCTTCTTCGGTTCGGCGCTGCACACCTTCGGCGTGCGCCAGCTGCTCGATACCTTCGTCGAGGTGGCGCCGCCGCCGCAGCCGCGCGACGCAACGCAGCGCGTGGTCGCTGCCGACGAGGAGAAGTTCTCCGGCTTCGTGTTCAAGATCCAGGCGAACATGGACCCGGCGCACCGCGACCGCATCGCCTTCCTGCGCGTCTGCTCAGGAACCTACCGGCGCGGCATGCGCATGCGCCACGTGCGTCTCGGGCGCGACGTGCAGGTCGCCAACGCGATCACCTTCCTCGCCTCCGACCGCGATCACGTCGAGGACGCCTGGCCGGGTGACATCATCGGCCTGCACAACCACGGCACCATCCAGATCGGCGACACCTTCACCCAGGGCGAGGAGCTGCGTTTCCACGGCGTGCCGAATTTCGCCCCGGAGCTGTTCCGTCGCGCCGAGCTGCGCGACCCGTTGCGCGCCAAGGCGCTGCGCAAGGGGCTCGAGCAGCTGTGCGAGGAGGGCGCGAGCCAGCTGTTCATGCCGCTGCGCAACAACGACCTGATCGTGGGCGCGGTCGGCGTGCTGCAGTTCGATGTCACCGCGTTCCGGCTCAAGAACGAGTACAACGTCGACTGCGTGTTCAGCAACGTGCAGCTGGCCACGGTGCGCTGGATCGAATGCGACGATCCGCGCGAACTCGCGCGCTTCCGCGACAAGCACCATGACCAGCTGGCCCTCGACGGCGCCGGGCGCCTGGTCTACCTCGCCCCGACCCGGGTCAACCTCGAGCTGGCCATCGAGCGCTGGCCCGAGATCCGTTTCCAGGCGACCCGCGAGCAGTAGCGTGGGCGGGGCGGCAGGTATGAGCGATGCACCGGTGGTCACGATCGATGGCCCGAGCGGTTCCGGCAAGGGGACCATCAGCCGGCTGCTCGCCGTGCGCCTCGGCTGGCACTACCTCGACAGCGGCGCGTTGTACCGCCTGACCGCGCTCGCCGCGGCGCACCATGGCGTCGCGCTCGGCGATGCCGCCGGGCTGGCGCGGCTCGCCGCGGCGCTCGACGTGCGCTTCGAGGTCGACGGTGATGCCGAGCGCATCCTGCTCGACGGCGCGCCGGTCGGCAGCGAACTGCGCAGCGAGACCACCGGTGACGGCGCCTCGCGCGTCGCCGCGCTGCCCGAGGTGCGCGCGGCGTTGCTCGGGCGCCAGCGTGCGTTCCGCGTGACCCCCGGGCTGGTGGCCGACGGGCGCGACATGGGCACCGTGGTTTTCCCGTCCGCGGAGATCAAGATCTTCCTCACGGCGAGCCCCGAAGCGCGCGTCGAGAGGCGTTATAAGCAGTTGAAGGAGAAAGGAATAGATGCTAGTCTTGCCGGCCTGTCGGCGGAGCTTGCCGAGCGTGACCGACGGGACAGCGAACGGGACGCGGCGCCGTTGAGGCCCGCTGAAGATGCGGTCCTCGTCGATTCGACCGCGCTCGACATCGCCGCCTGTCTCGATCGTTGTCTCGAGATCGTCCGGCAGCGCCTGTCTTGAGGCAGGCATGACCGTCGTCCACGCCCGGCGTGGTGCGGCGTTTTTTGGTCCCGGGTCGGGTGATCCGGGTGGCTTAATCAACCCGACGCGCAAGCGTCATCCCAAGGGTCCGTGCCCGCGGGCACGGAATTTCAGGTCAATCGAGTAATGAGCGAAAGCTTCGAGCAGTTGTTTGAACAGAGCCTGGCGAACGCCGAGATGCGGCCGGGCAACGTGGTCACCGGGATCGTCGTCGAGATCCAGTCCGATTACGTCGTCGTCAATGCGGGCCTCAAGTCCGAGGGCATGATCCCGATCGAGCAGTTCAAGGCGCCCAACGGCGACCTCGAGGTCGCGGTCGGTGATGAGGTCGAGGTGCACCTCGACGCGGTCGAGGACGGCTGGGGCGAGACCCGCCTGTCGCGCGAGAAGGCCAAGCGCGCGCAGTGGTGGACCAAGCTCGAGAAGGCGTTCGCCGCCGACGAGCCGGTCAACGGCATCATCAACGGCAAGGTCAAGGGCGGCTTCACCGTCGAGATCGGCGAGGTGCGCGCGTTCCTGCCCGGCTCGCTGGTCGACGTCCGGCCGGTGCGCGACACCACCTACCTCGAGGGCAAGGACCTCGAGTTCAAGGTGATCAAGCTCGATCGCAAGCGCAACAACGTCGTGGTCTCGCGGCGCGCCGTCGTCGAGGCGGAGTACAGCGCCGAGCGCGAGAAGCTGCTCGAGAACCTGCAGGAGGGCCAGGAGCTCACCGGCATCGTCAAGAACATGACCGACTACGGCGCGTTCGTCGATCTCGGCGGCGTCGACGGCCTGTTGCACATCACCGACATGGCCTGGAAGCGCGTCAAGCACCCGTCCGAGGTGGTCAACCTCGGCGACGAGATCAGCGTCAAGGTGCTGCGCTTCG
>CBDTVS010000161.1:0-4972 GCA_965364245.1 uncultured Gammaproteobacteria bacterium
GCTGCGTAACGCTGTCGCGCATCCGGGTCCCGGTCGAGCTGGCCCTCGTGCAGCACCACCCACGGTTGCTCGCGGACCAGCTCGTGCACGAACGGTACGGCACGCTGGCAGTGCACGCAGGCCTGGGTCCAGAAGAAGTGCAGGTGCACGCGCGGCGCATCGGCGCCGAGGTGGTCGATCCAGGGCGATGCGAGGGCCGCCAGGCTGGCGACCAGAAACGCGATCCCGGCGGACCGGGAGGCCAGCGTGACGAGACGGTTGCGGACGTTCCGTGTCATCCGGTGGTGCTCTTATCCGAGGGCAGCCCGACGTCTCCTGCGCACGGCTGGTCCCCGCTAGAAGTCTAGTCCGCACATGCGTGCGCGCTGGTGGCGGGCTACCCGGCAAGCCAGGCGTTTACCAGCAGCGTCGCGAGCACGCCTGCACCGATCAGCCACAGCGCGACCCGTCGGGACCGGGCATCGAGGGCGCGCAGCGCGAAGAAACCGGCCACCAGCATCAGCAGGCCGAGGGGTAGGCCTCGTGACCAGGCGATCGCAGGCACCACGAACAGCAGCACCGCGACCGCGACGAGCCCTTTCTGTACGGGTGGCGTGGTCATGTGCATCTCCCGGAAACCTTTGGGGGCGTCGCACGATGCCTGCCCCTCACCGGCACATCCTGTCATGGGCCGCGTTACGTAATCGTACGGATCACGGATCCTGCAGGCGCGAACCATACTGGTATTGGAGGCACGGGAAACCGCGTGAGCGGTCCGTGCGTGGATGGCGTGGCGCCGGATCGTGCAGCGAACGCGTTCCCCGGCCCATCGCGAGCAACGGAGGATGCAACCATGACCACCAAGAGCGCAGAGACCCTGGAACCGAAAATCCGCCATGGCAACAAACAGGTGACGCGCAAGGCCGAGCCTCAGGATCACCTGCCCAGCCCGTTCGAGGAGATGGAGAAGCTCTTCGACAGCTTCTTCCCGCGCAGCTGGATGCGGCCCGGGCACTGGGACTGGCCCGCCATCGGCGAGATGGCGATGCCGTTCGCCGGACGCATGCCGAGGGTCGACGTCATCGACCGTGACACCGAGGTGCTGGTCCGGGCCGAACTGCCCGGCGTCGAGAAGGACGATCTCGACGTCACCGTGACCGACGACGCCGTGACCATCAAGGCCTCGACGCGCCACGAGAAGCAGGACGAGAAGGGCGACTACCACCGTTGCGAGATTTCGCGCGGATCCTTCGCGCGCAGCCTGAGCCTGCCCGCCGGCGTCGATGTCGACGGCAGCAAGGCGACCTTCCGCGATGGTCTGCTCGAACTGACGCTGCCGAAACTCGGCAAGCCGAGCAAGCGTCGGGTCAAGGTCGAGTAACGCCAGTCGGTGCGGGCGTCGGCACGGCACGCTGCCGTCCGGCGCCCGTGCCTGTCGATGCGGATCAGCTTAAAACCCAATATTTATGTTGTTTATCAGGTTCTAACCATAGAACCTATCGATCTTGTCGCAGCGTGGCCCGGATGGTACCGTCTGCACCCAGACCGCGAAAATTGTTGGAGCTCCACCTAAATCATGGCCAACCTGGGAACCGAGCGCGTCCTCGACGTGCGTCACTGGAACGACAGCCTGTTCAGTTTCAAGACCACCCGTGACGACGGGCTGCGCTTCGAGAACGGGCATTTCGTCATGATCGGCATGGAGGTCGATGGCCGGCCGCTGCTGCGTGCCTACAGCATCGCCAGCCCGAACTACGCCGAGCATCTCGAGTTCTTCAGCATCAAGGTTGCGGACGGGCGACTCACCTCGCGCCTGCAGCACATCCGCGAGGGCGATTCGATCCTGGTCAGCCGCAAGCCGACCGGTACGCTGCTGACCCACGACCTGCTGCCCGGCAAGCACCTCTACCTGCTCGCGACCGGCACCGGCCTGGCGCCGTTCCTGAGCATCGTCCAGGACCCGGAGGTCTACGAGCGCTTCGAGAAGGTGGTGCTGGTGCACGGCGTGCGCCACGTCAGCGAACTCGCCTACGGCGACTTCCTGCGCGAGGAACTGCCGAAGAACGAGTACTTCGGCGAGGAGGTGCTGGCCAAGCTGATCTACTACCCGACCGTGACGCGCGAGCCGTACCGCAACCGCGGACGCATCACCGACCTGATCACCAGCGGCCAGCTGTTCACCGACATCGGCCTGCCGGATCTCGACCCGGAGCGGGACCGCGCGATGATCTGCGGCAGCATGGCGATGCTCGACGAGACCGCCGCGCTGCTCGAGGCGCGCGGCTTCGAGGCCTCGCCACACATCGGCGTGCCGGGACAATTCGTGGTCGAACGCGCATTCGTGGAGCAGTGACCGGTCGTTGGGTGCCTGGCGTGCCCGCAGCGACCGGGATCGTGAACATGCGCTAGGCTGAAGAGGCAGGGGCAGGGATTACGCCCCGCAGAACTCCAGGGAGGAGACCATGGCGACCCATCGACCTTCGACGTTCGCGGCCCGGCTCGGGGCCATCCTGTTCTTCTTCTCGTGCCTGGCCGCAGTGGTGCCGGAGTTCGCGGGCCTGATCCTGCTGCTCGACCGGAACTGGTCGGCCTGGCTCGACCTCACCGCGGTCAGCGTCGCGATCGTGTTCGTCAGCAGCACGCTGAACTACCTGCTCTCGGGCTGTTTCATTCCGAACTGCCGCGCCTAGGGCGAGTGTTGCCGGCTCTCAGTCAGCCTGCCCCAAGGTTGTCCGGTAAAACTTGGCCGAATACCTATTCGGCGACTGATGCTTGTTACCAAACGAGGTCGTCTGGTACCTCATAGCCAGCGTAGGGATCGTCGTCGGCTGCGGTAGGACTGTCTGCGCCCTGCGTAGTGATCACGCAACGTTCGTCACGTGACCGGATCTTATCCGCCACATCCTGTGGGACCAGAGCATATTCTCCAGCAATAGCCACAATAGCGACTTGCCCATCCGTGAGACGATTGCGCAACTCCGGTGTTACATGAAGAGTCCTGATTTTTCCTTCGTGGGAAAAGTTGTAACCGATTTCACCGTCCTCGATCGGAATACGGTGCCCCTCCACGAGTTGCCTCACCTGGGCCAGCAACGCCTTGCGCTCTGCCGCATCCAAGCGTTGCCGATTGAGTTCACGATCTTTCTCGGCCTTGAGTGAGGCGGCGGCCCGAGCCAATGCGCTCGTGTCCTCTGCGGAGGTGGGGCGCCCCTGTGCCTGGCGCTGCGCCTTCTTCTTCTGCTTGCGCGCCTGATTGGCCTGCTTCTTGTCGACCAGACCTGCCTTGAGCAACTGGTCCTGTAGCGATATACCCATGAGTGATTCTCAATGTGTAAGCGTTAGGGTTCTCATCGGGCCTCTGCTCGCTTCCAAACATGAAAAAGGCCACCCGGGGGTGGCCTTTTTCTTGTTGGCGGAGAGAGAGGGATTCGAACCCTCGATGGGCGATTAACCCATACTCCCTTAGCAGGGGAGCGCCTTCAGCCACTCGGCCATCTCTCCGGAGGGTGAAGAAGGATACCGGCCAGTGGGGTTCAGGACAAGGCGAGGCGCTGGCTTCAGCCTTCCTGGGGTGCCTCGCCGCTCTGCTCGCGCTTGATCCGCTCGTAGATCTCCTCGCGATGCACCGCGACGTCCTTCGGGGCGTTGACGCCGAGGCGTACCTGGTTGCCCTTGACCCCGAGCACCGTCACGGTCACCTCGTCGCCGATCATCAGGGTTTCACCGACCCTGCGGGTCAATATCAGCATCGCGGTTGTCTCCGGTTTCCTTGGTGTTGCACTGCGCGATCCCTCGACTTCTGTTCACCGCGGCCGGGTGGTGCGCTCGTTGTTCTGCCGTCAAGGTCTGATTCTAGACCGATTCTTCCCGATTGAAAGTCGCCCGGGGCCGGCCCCGGTGGGGCTCAGGCGTCCGCTTCGAGGCCGAACGCCTCGTGCAGCGTGCGCACCCCGAGCTCGAGGAACTTGTCGTCGACCACCACCGAGATCTTGATCTCGGAGGTCGAGATCATGCGGATGTTGATGCCGACGCCGGCCAGAGCCTCGAACATGCGGCTGGCGATGCCGGCGTGCGAGCGCATACCCACGCCGACCAGCGAGAGCTTGGCGATGGTGTTGTCGCCGGTGACGTCGGTCGCGCCGATCTGCTTGCCGACGCCCTGGATGATCCCGAGCGCCCGGTCGAAGTCGTTGCGGTGCACCGTGAACGTCAGGTCCGTGGTCGCGTCGTCGCCGACGTTCTGCACGATCATGTCGACCTCGATGTTCGCCTCGGCGATCGGGCCGAGCACGGAGTGGGCGATGCCGGGCTTGTCGGGCACGCCGGCCATGGTCAGCTGGGCCTCGTCGCGGTTGAACGCGATGCCCGAGATCAGCGGTTGTTCCATCCCGTCTTCCTCGTAGGTGATCAGCGTGCCCGGTCCGTCCTCGAAACTGGAGAGCACGCGCAGCGGCACGTTGTACTTGCCGGCCATCTCGACCGCACGGATCTGCAGCACCTTCGAGCCGAGGCTCGCCATCTCGAGCATCTCCTCGAAGGTGATGCGCTCGAGGCGCCGGGCGCGCGGTTCGACCCGCGGGTCGGTGGTGTAGACGCCGTCGACGTCGGTGTAGATCTGGCACTCGTCGGCCTTCAGCGCGGCGGCCAGCGCGACGGCGGTGGTGTCGGAACCGCCGCGGCCCAGCGTGGTGATGCTGCCGGCCTCGTCGAGGCCCTGGAAGCCGGCGACGACGCAGACGCGGCCGTCGTCGAGCTGCGCATGCAGGCGCGAGGCGTCGATATCGAGGATGCGCGCCTTGGTGTGCGCGGAGTCGGTGAGAATCCCGGCCTGGCCGCCGGTGAACGAGCGCGCCGGGCAGCCGAGCTTCTGCAGCGCCATGCTCAACAGGGCGATGGTGACCTGCTCGCCGGTGGAGAGCAGCACGTCGACCTCGCGGCGGTCGGCGGTCGGGTCGATCGACTTGCCGAGTTCGACGAGGCGGTTGGTCTCGCC
>CBDTVS010000162.1:0-4939 GCA_965364245.1 uncultured Gammaproteobacteria bacterium
CGTTCAACGACCTCGACGAGGCGCGCTTCGTGGTCGAGCAGCTGCGCACCTGGCGCGAGCGCGGCGAGGCGCTGACCGGCGCGGCGATCCTCTACCGCTCCAACGCCCAGTCGCGCGTGTTCGAGGAGGCGCTGCTCGCCGCCGGCATCCCGTACCGCGTCTACGGTGGCCTGCGTTTCTTCGAGCGCGCCGAGATCAAGGACGCGCTGGCCTACCTGCGGCTGCTGGCCAACCGCGACGACGACCCGGCATTCGAGCGCACGGTCAACACGCCGCCACGCGGTATCGGCGCGCGCACCCTCGAGCTGCTGCGCCAGCGGGCGCGCGACGACGGCACCCCGCTGTGGCAGGCAATGCACAAGCTGCGCACCAGCGGCGCGCTGCCCGGACGCGCCAGCAACGCGCTGTCGGCCTTCGCCGGGGTCATCGAGGCGCTGGCCGAGGCGACCCGGGGCCTGGCGCTCCCCGAGCAGGTCGACGTGGTGATCCGCGACAGCGGCCTGCTCGCCCACCACGGCCGCGAGAAGGGCGAGCGCGGCCAGGCGCGGGTCGAGAACCTCGAGGAGCTGGTCAACGCGGCGCGCCAGTTCGTGCCCGACGTCGACGACGAGGCGCTCGACCTGCCGACTTCATTCCTCGCCTACACCGCGCTCGAGGCGGGCGAGGGCCAGGCCGCCGACTGGGACGACTGCGTGCAGCTGATGACGCTGCACAGCGCCAAGGGGCTCGAGTTCCCGCTGGTGTTCCTGGCCGGCATGGAGGAGGGGCTGTTCCCGCACAACCTGTCGCTGCACGACGCGCCGCGCCTGGAGGAGGAGCGGCGCCTCGCCTACGTCGGCATGACCCGCGCGATGCGCCACCTGTTCCTGACCTATGCCGAGCGCCGTCGCCTGCACGGCAGCGAGAGCGTCGCGCCGCCGTCGCGCTTCCTCGCCGAGATCCCGGCCGAGCTGCTGCAGGAGGTGCGCCTGCGCGGCGCCGTGACCCGCCCGGTCAGCGCCAGGGCGGTGCGCGACGACGCGCCGTTCCGCCTCGGCCAGGCGGTGCTGCACGCCAAGTTCGGCGACGGCGTGGTGCTCGGGCTCGAGGGGGACGGCGCCAACGCCCGCGTGCAGGTCAACTTCAGCGACGTCGGCCCCAAGTGGCTGATGCTTGCCTACGCCAAGTTGCAGCCGCTGTAGGGCGGGCTGCTATGCTCCCGCGCTGAACCATTCGCCGCGCGGCGACTCTGAACCACCACACGCGGCCACCACCCGCCCCGAGGACGCCCCCTGATGAAACGCCTGCTCGCCCTGCTGCTCGGCAGCACCCTGGCGGCCGCCCCGCTCGCGGCCGAGACCGAGATCGACCGGCTGCGTGCCGCGCTTGCCGAGCGCCTGCCGAACGTCACCCCCGACCGCATCGCGCCGTCACCGGTGCCCGGGCTCTACGAGCTGGTGGTCGGCACCCAGGTGGTCTACATCACCCCGGACGCGAAGCTCGCGGTGCAGGGGCGGCTGCTCGACCTGGAGAACGGCACCGACCTGACCGAGCCGGTGATCGGCGCCGCGCGCCTCGAGCTGCTCGCGTCGGTGCCCGAGGAGAAGATGGTGATCTTCGAGCCGGAAGGGGAGGTCAAGCACACCCTGACCACCTTCACCGATATCGACTGCCCCTACTGCCGACGGCTGCACGCCGAGATGGACCAGCTCAACGGCCTCGGCATCCGCGTCCGCTATCTGCTCTACCCGCGCGCCGGGCCCGATTCGGAGTCCTACCGCAAGGCGGTCGACGTCTGGTGCGCGAGCGATCGCAACGCCGCGCTGACGCGCGCCAAGGCGGGCCAGCCGGTGGAGCGCGGCGATTGCGCGAACCCGGTCATGGAGCACATGCAGCTCGGCGTGGAGCTCGGCCTGACCGGCACCCCCTACTCGGTGACCGACAAGGGCGAGATCGTCAGCGGCTACGCGCCGGCGCCCGAGCTGGCCGCGCGCCTCGACGGCCGCGACCCGCGCACCGCGCGCCGCAACTAGGCGCTCAGGTTTCGCCAGCGAGCAGCGCGCGCTCCCTGGCGGCGCGCTCGGGATCGGGGTCGGGATTGGCAGTGATCGCTGCCAGGCGCGCGACGTAGGGCTCCGGCAGGCCGTGGTGACGCGCGCCCCTGACCACCAGCGCGTGGTACCAGTCGTAGGGTCGCAGCCCGCTGCGCACCGCCTCCGGCAGCGCGCGATACAGGAACACCGTGCGCTGCGTTCCGGCGTGGATCACCACCCGCTCGGCCACCTCGTAACCCGGACCCTCGACGGCGTCGAGCGCCGCCTTCTCCTCCGCGATCAGGCTGTAGACCGCGCCGTAGACGCGGTCCTGAGGGCGCCCGGTGTAATGGGCGTCGCATTTACCGGAACCGTCCTTGCGCGACTGCTTGTGGAAGCGCAGCAGGTGCCCGGTCAGCACCGCGCAGCCCAGCGGTCGGGCGCTCGGCACGCGCTGGCGCATGCGCTCCGGATGCAGGTTGGAGCCGTAGGCGAAGTAGTGCAGCAGGTCGTCCACGCGCGCACCTTAGCCGGCGCGCGTGGGGGTGCCAATGATCCCGGTCAGACGCGCGCCAGCCGATCCTCGCCCTCGAGCACCGCTTCGCGCAGCGGCGGTGCGATCGACTCCTCGCCGAGCCAGATGCCGAAGTAGGCGCGGGCGAAGTCGTCGCCCTCGACCGTCACCAGCGTTTCGCCGTTCAGCAGCAGCGTGGTGCCCGACCCGGGCGCGTGGCAGAGCGCGAAGCGATCGCCCTCGACGACGTCGCGGTAGGCGGCGTGCAGGCGCGCGATGCGCGACGCCAGCGGGGCGAGGTCGGCCTGCTGGCGGCGCAGCACCGTCTCGGCCGCCTCGCGCAGGCGCGTGGCCGGGACGTCCATGCGGTACTCGATGACCAGGCAGGCGGTGACCGGCGCCTCGGCCAGCGCGCGGGCCGGCACCTCGGCCGGGCCGTACAGCGCGGCATCGTAGACGTGGAAGATCCGCGCGAAGTGCACCGGGGCGCTCGCCTTGCGCTCGAGTTCGAGCCCGGCGTGACGCCAGCGCTCCGGCAGCGGGGCGTTGGCGGCCAGCACCGGCAGCGCCAGCAGCAGCGCGGCGAGGCCGAGCAGGCGGGCGCTCATGATGCCTGCTCCGCCGGCAGCTTGCGGAAGAACACCGTCAGCTCGCCGACCCGGAAGCCGAACTTGCGCATCGTGGCGCGATTGATCACCACGCCGTCCTCGTGGGCGAACAGCCAGTCGTCGAAGTCGATGTCGACCTCGCGGTCGCCGACTTCGAGGGTCAGCGTGTAGCGCCACTGCAGCGCGATGCCCTCGGCGCGGCCGTGCGCGGTGCCGACGATGTCGTCGGCCGTGCCCTCGTAATGGTTGGCGTCGAGACGGCGGATGCGCCAGGTGCGGGTCATCTGCTCGCCGTCGTCGAACACGAACTCCTCGTTGAGCACGAACAGTTCGCCCTCCCAGGCGCCGTGCATGTCGGCGGTGAAGCGCCGGCGCACCTTGCCCGAGCGGTCCTGTACGGTGCCCCAGGCGCGCACCGGGCCGGCGAAGTACTCCTCGAGGACCAGCGCCGGGCCGGTCCCCTGGTAGTCCTCAATGCGCATCTGGCTGCAGCCGGCGAGCAGCGCCGCGAGCAGCAGCGCGACAAGTATGCGGGTCATGACTCTCTCCTGGTGTCTGGTGCACCGCGTCGATCACAGGCGGGCCTCGATCGCTCCGACCAGGTCGGGGTCGAGCGGCTTGACGCTGCTGCGCCAGCTGGCGACGACGTTGCCGTCACGGTCGAGCAGGTACTTGTGGAAGTTCCAGCGTGGGTGGCCACCGCCGTCCGCAGCGAGGCGGTCGAAGAAGGGGTGTGCCCGGCCCACAGCGGCGCGCGTCTTCTCGAACATCGGGAACTCGACGCCGTAGGTGCTGCGACAGAAGTCCTGGATTTGCGCCTCGCTGCCCGGCTCTTGGCCGCCGAAGTCGTTGGACGGGAACCCGAGCACCACCAGCCCGCGCTCGCGGTAGGTGGCGTAGAGCTTCTCCAGGCCTTCGTACTGATAGGTGTAGCCGCAGCGACTGGCCGTGTTGACCACCAGCACCAGCTTGCCGCGGTAGGCCTCGCAGAGGTGCACCTCGCGCTCCTCGCCGAGGGCGCGGAACGTGTAGTCGAGGGTGTCGGGGCAGGTGACCTCGGCCTGGGCCGGCGAGGCCGGGGCCAGCCAAGCGGCGGCGGCCAGGGTCAGTGCGAGCAGGGGCGTCATCGTCATCTCCTCAAGCGTTGTCGAGGCGGTCGGCGAGGTCGGTCAGGGTCTCGAACACCACGACGCCGGCCGGAGGGCGGGGTTTCAGCCGTGCGGCGCCGCGCCCACCGATCCAGAGCGCCGCGTCGCTTGGCAGCTGGGCACGCAGGTCGAGCACGGCACGCGCCGCGGTCGGCGTGGCGCCACAGGCGCTGATCGACAGCGCGACACCCGCGGCCTTGTGCCCGCGGCAGGCCGCGACCAGTTGGTCGACCGGGACGTCGGGTCCGATCGAGATGCAGGGCAGGCCGCGCACCGCGAACAGCGCCTCGGCCATGCGCAGGCCGAGGCGGTGGAGTTCACCCGGCAGGGTGCCTAGCAGCATCGGTGCCCGCGAGGCGTGCATCGGCAACTGGCCGATCGCGTGGCTCAGCAGGCGGTCGACCTGCTCGCTGAACAGGTGCTCTTCATGAATCGCCAGGCGCCCACCGGCCCAGGCCTCGCCGATCGCGGACGCAAGCGGCGCCAGCGTGTCGATCACGAAGCGTTCCAGGCCCTGGCGCATCAACATCCCGCGCAGGGTGTCCCGGACGTGGGCCGAGTCCTGCCGGCGCAGCGCCTCGACGATGCCGAGCACCTCGGCATCGAGATCGGGCGTGGTCTCGACGGCGCCGAGCAGTTCGCGCAGCTCGCGCTCCT
>CBDTVS010000163.1:0-4922 GCA_965364245.1 uncultured Gammaproteobacteria bacterium
GCAGAACATCTACCTCGCGCCGTCGACGCCGGCCCAGTCCGCGGCGCTGGCCGGTTTCCGTCCCGAGGTGCTGGCCGAGCTCGAGACGCGCCGCACCGAGTTCGCGCGCCGGCGCGACGTCCTGCTGCCGGCCCTGCGCGAACTCGGTTTCGCGATTCCGTCGACGCCGAACGGCGCGTTCTACCTGTACGCTGACAGCCGACGTTTCGGCGACGACAGCCAGGCGCTCGCACAGCGGTTCCTCGAGGAGGCGGGCGTGGCGGTGACGCCCGGCATCGATTTCGGCGCCAACCGCCCGGCCGACCACCTGCGCTTCGCCTACACGACGTCGGTCGCGCGGCTGGAGGAGGGCGTCGCGCGCATAGCCCGGCTGCTCGGCCAGGGCTGAACGAACGGAGGAGGGGAGGAATGGAAGACCTGCAGACCTCGGAGACCTGGCGCGTGTTCCGCATCCAGGCCGAGCTGATCGACGGCATCGAGACGCTGAACAACCTCGGTCCGGCCGTGACCATCTTCGCCAGCGCGCGGCTCACGCCGGAGACGCCGTACTACCAGGCGGCGATGACCCTGGCGCACGAGCTGGCGATGGGCGGGCTGTCGGTGATCACCGGCGGCGGTCCCGGGATCATGGAGGCGGCCAACCGCGGCTGCCACGGCAATGGCGGCAAGTCGGTCGGTCTCAACATCTCGCTGCCGCAGGAGCAGGCACCGAACCCGCACCAGGACATCCACCTCGAGTTCCGCTACTTCTTCGTGCGCAAGCTGATGTTCGTGAAGTACGCGGTGGCCTACGTGATCTTCCCCGGCGGCTTCGGCACCCTCGACGAGCTGTTCGAGGCGCTGACCCTGGTACAGACCGAGAAGATCCGCCACTTCCCGATCCTGCTCTACGGCAGCGACTACTGGCAGGGGCTGATCGACTGGTTGCGCGCGCGCGCGCTCGAACTCGGCTGCATCTCGCCCGGCGACCTCGACCTGCTACAGGTCGTCGACGACCCGGTCGAGGCGGGGCGCATCATCCTCGAGCACCACGCGCAGATCTCGTTACTGCCGCCCGAGGATCGGCGCAGCAGCCACGTCTGAGATGCTTTTCCTTGCGTCGCGCGCGTCAGGCCCGTTAACTTAGCCTCTCTGGGCCAGGGAGAGGCCGCCCCGGTCGCCGGCACCCACGGAGTGACCCGCACGGAACGTCAGATGGTAGACAAGAAAATCCTCAGCAAACTGGTGCCGATCAACTCGCTCAACAGCGAGCACGTCGAGCAGCTGGCCAGCAGCACCAAGCCGGAGCAGGTGCCTGCCGGCGACGTCGTCTTCCAGGAAGGCGAGGAGGATCACAGCGCGATCTACCTGCTGCAGGGCGAGGTCGAGCTGGTCACCGGCAGCAACGTGCTCAAGGTGCTGCGCGGTGGCGACGAAGCGACCCAGCACCCGCTCGCGCCCTACCAGCCGCGCCAGGTCACCGCCAAGGCGAAGACCGTCATCGCGCTGCTGCGCTTCAAGAGCGACCTGCTCGACACCTTCCTGACCTGGGACCAGTCGGGCGGCTACACCGTCGAGGATTTCGACGAGGAACACGACGAAGAGGACGAGAACGACTGGATGGCCAAGATCCTCCAGAAGGAGGTCTTCTTCCGCATCCCGCCCGCCAACATCCAGACCATCTTCACGCGCATGGAGCCGGTCTCGCTGCGCGCCGGGGACAACGTGATCACCCAGGGCGAAGACGGCGACTACTACTACGTGATCAAGCGCGGCCACTGCAAGGTGACGCGCAAGACGCGCAACTACCCGAAGGGGGTCAAGCTCGCGACCCTCGGTGTTGGCGACAGCTTCGGTGAGGAGGCGCTGATCACCGACACCAAGCGCAACGCCACGGTGACCATGCTCAGCGACGGCGAGATGATGCGTCTGTCCAAGGACGACTTCATGAAGCTGCTGCAGGAGCCGCTGCTCAACTGGCTCGGCTACAAGGAGGCCGCGGCGATGGTCGAGGGGCAGGGCGCGAAGTTCCTCGACGTGCGCATTCCCGCGGAATTCGAGCAGCGCCACCTCGACGGCAGTCTCAACGTCCCGTTCTTCTCGCTGCGCATGCGCCTCAAGCAGCTCGACCGCGACACGCCGTACGTACTGGTCTGCGACACCGGCTCACGCAGCTCGGCGGCCGCGTTTCTGCTCACCGAGCGCGGCTATGAAGCGTTCGTGTTGCGTGGCGGGCTGAACAAGCTGCCCGCTGGCACCCTGCCCGACGCCTAGCCTTCGTACCCCGGGACCTTCGCCAGGTCCACCTCATCGATCTGTTCCGGCAGCAGGAAGCTGTTGGCGTACTCGAGCCATACCTTCTCGCGCAGGAAGACGTCGAACAGGTCGGGGTCGATGTGCTGGTCCTTCTTCATGAAGCCCATGATCTTCAGGCTCTCGGAGAGCGTCTTGGCCTTCTTGTAGGGACGGTCGGCCGCGGTCAGCGCCTCGAAGATGTCGGCGATGCCCATGATGCGCGCCTGGATCGACATGTCGTCGCGCTTGAGGCCGCGCGGGTAGCCGGTGCCATCCATCTTCTCGTGGTGACCGCCGGCGAACTCGGGTACGCGCTGCAGGTCCTTCGGGAACGGCAGCGACTCGAGCATCTTGATCGTCGCGGTGATGTGGTAGTTGATCACCTCGCGCTCCTCGCTGGTCAGCGTGCCGCGCTCGATGCACAGGTTGTAGATCTCGTTGTCGGTCAGGAACGCCTGTTCCTCGCCGTCGGCGCCGACCCAGCGGTTCGCGGCGATCTGCTTAACCCGCGCCTTGTCGTCGTCCTTCATGAACTCCCCGCCGACGTTGTGCCTGCGGACGAACTCGCGGTCGTCGTCGAGCTGGGCGATGCGCGCCTCGAAGGCGGCCTCGAGGGTGGCGTGGTCGGCCTCCTCGCCGGCCTCCAGCGCCGCGAGTTTCGTCTTGAGCAGCTCGATCTCGGCGTCGCGCTTGAGCACCTCGAAGCGGGTGTCGACGGTGTGCACGCGGTCGTGAATGGTCTCGAGCTTGGTCGCCTTGTCGACCACGTACTCCGGCGTGGTGACCTTGCCGCAGTCGTGCAGCCAGGAGGCGATCCTAAGTTCGTAGCGGTCGCTCGGGGACATCTCGAAGGAGGCGAGGGGGCCCTGCCCGGTGCGCGCGCAGGCGTCGGCCAGCATCATCGACAGCTCCGGCACGCGCCGGCAGTGGCCGCCGGTGTACGGGGACTTGTCGTCAATCGCGGACGCGATCATCTCGATGAAGGATTCGAACAGCTCGCGCAGGTTGGCGATCAGCTGCTGGTTGGTCAGCGCGACGGCGGCCTGCGAGGCGAGCGACTCGACCAGGCGCTGGTCCTCGGGGCTGAACGGCACCACCTCGCCGGAATCGGGATCGATCTTGTTCAGCAGCTGCAGGACGCCGATCACCTCGTTCTCGTGGTTGGCCATCGGCACCGTCAGGAACGACTTCGAGCGGTAGCCGGTGCTCTCGTCGAACTTGCGCGTGCCGGAGAAATCGTAGGTGGTGTTCTCGTAGGCGTCGGGAATGTTGATCGTGACCCGCTCGAGCGCGGCGCAGGCGGCGACCATGTTGGTGTTGGGCGTGCCGTCGTCGCGGTGCAGGGGCAGGTTGGGGAAGGTGATGTCGTTGCCGGAGGTGCCGCCCATCGCGATGTCCAGCGAGTCGGTGCGGATGATCGCGAACTCGAGGCTCTCGTGGTCGCCGCTGATCCGGTAGAGGGTGCCGCCGTCGGCGTGGGTGATCTCCTTGGCGCCGAGCAGGATCATCTCCAGCAGGCGCGGCGTGTCCTTCTCCGCCGACAGTGCGGTGCCGATCTCGAGCAGGCGCTCGACCAGGTCCAGGGTGCTGGTCTCGAGTTTGCCCATCGCAAGGTCTCCACTCGTGGTGCCGAGGGCCCGTTTGCCCACCGGGTCAGTATAGACACAGGTGTCGAGGGGTGAGGGCGTTCGCCACCCACTCACCGTGCGGGTATGATGCGCCGCGGTCGCCACACGGTGGCAAGCACAACACGGGGGAGACGGGCATGGCAGAGACGGTTGACGACCTGACGGTCAATTACTCCGAGGGCGGCATCGACGTGGTCAAGGAACTCGACAAGGCGGTCCTGACCAAGGGCGCCTGGTCGACGATCGTGTTCCGTTACCAGGAGTGGGATCCGCGTAAGCAGGCCTACAGCCCGGACCGCTACACCATCCGTCGCTACCAGAAGCGCAACGACCGCTTTCAGCAGAAGTCGAAATTCAACATTTCGAGCGCGGACCAGGCGCGTAAGCTGATCGAGGTGCTGACTACATGGATCGATGAAAAATAATATTAATTACAGTTAATTATATTATTTATATAATCTAATTTCTTATATTACTGCGCCCGCTGCCATGGTCAGTGCAGCGCCCGTGGGTCAGCGGTTCCCGGCCCCTGCGCGTGCCCGTTAGCGGGGAGTAGCCCCCCGATCCGGCGCACCAGATCCTCCTCACCGGCCGCGATGTCGGTCTGTGCATGGCGCGCCGCGAAGGCCCGGGCCGCCTCCCGGTGTCGTGCATCCTGCAACAACGCCTCGATGGCGAGATCCACCGCGGTCTGCCGTGGTTCGGTGACCACCTGACCAGCCCCCATTGCCGCAACTCGCTGCGCGAACAGCGCCTGTTCGAGCTGTTGTGGCAGCAGCACGACCGGGCTGCCGGCCGCCAGCAGCTCGATCGTGGTCGAGTGGTTGGCGTTGAGCAGCAGCAGGTCGGCCTCGTGGGCCACGGCGTGGAGGTCGTAGACCCGGTCGGTGAAGGTTAGGGTCTCGCCGCTGAACGCCTCGACTACCTCCGCCGGCAGCTCGTCACCGACCAGCAGCGTCGTGATGCGTCGCCTGGCCAGCACCTTGAGTACCGGCACGAGCATTGGACCGGGGCGCAGGT
>CBDTVS010000164.1:0-4898 GCA_965364245.1 uncultured Gammaproteobacteria bacterium
GAAGCCCTCCTCGAAGGTGGCGGCGTGCGCCGCGAGCGCGAGGCTCAGCAGGCTGACCAGCAGCAGCGTGCGGGCCGGTTTGTGGCTGCCGCGTCCCTGTCTCGCCATCGGGTCCTCCAGTCGATCGGGCGGTGTCGGCCCCATGATAGCCGCACGCGGCGTGCGCGGCACCGCCCCTCAGGCAGCGAACCGGGCGACCGCCGCCTCGTCCCAGGCGAGGCCCGAGCCGGGCGTGTCGTCGATCACCGCCAGGCCATCGACGACCTGCAGCAGGTCGGCGAGCACCGGGTTCCACCAGTCCGAGTACTCCAGCCAGTGCGCGGTCGGCGTGCAGCAGAGCAGCCGCGCGCTGAGCTCGGGCCACAGGTGGTTCGACATCGGCAGGGCGTGGGCCTCGGCGAGTGCGGCGGCGCGCTGCCAACCGGTGACGCCGCCGATCTTCATGACGTCGGGCATCACCAGGTCCGAGGCGCCGGCGGCCAGCGCGTGACGCATGTCGGCCACGCCCCACCAGTTCTCGCCGCACTGGATCGGCGTGCGCGCGGCGCGGGCCACGGCGGCGTGCCCGGCGTGGTCGTACGCCAGCGTCGGTTCCTCGACCCAGGTCAGTCCTTCGTCGTCGAGTACGCGCAGGCGCGCCTCGGCCTCGACGGGGCTCAGCGACTGGTTGTAGTCGACCATGATCGCCATGCCGTCGCCGGCCGCGCGGCGCATCGCGCGCACCACGGCGACGTCCCCCTCGAGGTCCGGGTAGCCGATCTTGGCCTTGATGCCGGTGAAGCCGAGCTCCGCCCAGCGTGCCGCGGCACGTGCCGAGCCGTCGACGCCGTCGTAGCCGATCGCGCCGTAGGGGCGCACCGCACGCGGCGCGCCACCGAGCAGCGTCACCAGGGGCATCCCGTGCAGGCGCGCCAGCGCGTCCCACAGCGCCATGTCGAGCCCGGCCAGTGCCATGCCGACCAGCCCCTGGGTGCCGAGCAAGCGGAAGCGCGCCGCGAGCCGGTCGGCGAGCGCCGCCGGGGCAAGGGCTTCACCCTGCACCAGCGGCTCGAGGTTGCGCAGCAGCGTCGCGGTCGGCTCCAGCGCGGCCGGGGTGTAGGTGAAGACGATCGCGTGGCCCGTGGTGCCGTCGGCGAGCACGGCGTCGACCAGCACCAGCGGCGAGACCTCGACGACGCCGCTCGCGGTGCGGTGTGGCTCGTCCATCGGCACGAGCACCGGCCGCACGCGCAACGCCTCGATCGTGGGTCCGTCGTTTCTGTCCATCGGCGCCTCGTGGTCCCGGGGTGTCACGCTGCAGCATAGTCGCGCGAACGGACAGCTCCCACCCACGTCGACTAGAATGGCCGCCCTCATGGACGCGCGCGTGACAACCGACCCCGCCGACGAGCTCAAGGCGCTCGAGACGCGCCTGCGCGGCCACGCCGGTCGCGCGATCGCCGATTTCGGCATGATCGGCGATGGCGACCGGATCATGGTCTGCGTCTCGGGCGGCAAGGACTCCTACACGCTGCTCGACATGCTGCGCCTGCTGCAGCGGCGCGCACCGGTCGACTTCGAGCTGATCGCGGTGCACCTCGACCAGAAACAGCCGGGCTACCCGGCCGACGTGCTGCCGGCCTACCTGGAAGGCGCCGGCATTCCCCACGCGATCCTCGAGCAGGACACCTACTCGGTCGTGCAGCGCGTGGTGCCCGAGGGCAAGACGCAGTGCGGGCTCTGCTCGCGGCTGCGGCGCGGGAAGCTCTACGCCTGGGCGGCGGAGCACGGCATCACGAAGATCGCGCTGGGCCATCACCGCGACGACCTGCTCGAGACGCTGTTCCTGAACCTGTTCCACGGCGGCAAACTGGGCGCCATGCCACCCAAGCTGCGCTCGGAGGACGGCCGCCACGTGGTAATCCGACCGCTCGCCTACGCCCCGGAGGCGGAGATCGCGCGCTACGCCGAGCTACGCGGCTTCCCGATCATCCCGTGCAACCTGTGCGGCTCGCAGGCCAACCTCGAACGGGTCGCCATCAAGCACATGCTGCGTGACTGGGAACGGGATCACCCGGGGCGCGTCGAGAACATCTTCGCCGCCATGCGCAACGTCGACCCCGCGCGCCTCGCCGACCCCGGGCTGTTCGACTTCGCCGCCCTGGCGCAGGAGTCCTGAGATCTCCGCGGCGGCGATCTGGGTCGATGCCGACGCCTGCCCGAAGGTGATCCGCGACATCCTGTTCCGCGCTGCCGAGCGGACCGGAATCGACCTGACGCTGGTCGCCAACCAGCCGCTGCGCACCCCGCCCTCGCCACACATCCGGTCGCTGCAGGTCGCCTCCGGCTTCGATGTCGCCGACAACGAGATCGTCCGCCGGGTGCAGGCAGGCGACCTGGTGATCACCGCCGACATCCCGCTGGCCGCCGAGGTGATCGACAAGGGCGCGCTGGCGCTCAACCCGCGCGGTGAGCTCTACACCGCGAACAACGTGCGTGCACGGCTCAACATGCGCGACTTCATGGAGACCATGCGCTCGAGCGGCGTCGTCCACGACGGTCCACCGGCGCTCTCGAACACCGACCGCAAGGCGTTCGCCGATCAGCTCGACCGCTGGCTGGCGAAACGCGGCAGCAGCTAGGCACGAGGTGAATCGGCCCGTGGGCGAAATTCCTGCAAGTCAAATGCAGGCGCCACGCTAAATCCGGATGTAGGAGCGGCGTCCTCGCCGCGATTGAGCCCGCGCCTCGCGTGACGAAGATCGGCCCGCGGGTGGGCCTCCTACAGCAGGAGCCCCTTCATTGCCCGGCCGCCGACGCCAGGAACCCTTCCATGCCGGCACGCAGATCGTCGGGCAGCGTGCGGCTCTTCACGCCCTCCGCCACCTGGTCGGCGCAGACCAGTACGCTCTCGGCCGTAAAGCGGACCTCGTCGCCGCAGCGCGCCTCGATGCCGAGCGTGAACGAGCGGCTACCGAGCCGCTTCACCGCCAGCGCCACGTCGAGCCGCTCGCCAAGCCGGCTCGCGGCCAGGAAGCGCAGGTGCAGGTCGACGGTCGGGATCGCCAGGCGACGCGCCTCGTGCAGTTCGCGGAAGTCGACGCCGAGGCCGTCGGCGAACCAGTCCTCGATGACCCGGTTCACCAGCAGCACCAGGCGCGGGTAGAAGACGATCCCGGCGCCGTCGCAATCCTCGAAGCGGACCGGGTAGCTGCGGACGAAGGCGGGCATGGCGCGCTCCTGGGAGGTGACCGGGGCCCCGAGCCTAGGCGAGTCGGCGAGGCAGCGCCACTCCCCGCACGCTCCCCTTGAAGGTTCTCGAAACGTTCTCTATGCTTGGCGCGAACGAGAACGTTTCGAGAACAGGATCGAACCCGCATGTCCAGCCAACTGACCGACCGCCAACGCGAGGCCTACGCGGCGATCCGCGACCACCTCGCCCGCCACGGCGTCGCGCCGAAGCTCCACGAGCTCGGCCGTGCGCTCGGCATCCGCTCGCGCGGCGTGGTTCACCGCCACGTGCAGGCGCTGGTCGCCGCCGGGCTGGTCGAGGTCGAAAGCGGACGCCACCGCGGCATCCGCCTGCTCGACGCCGAACCGGTCCCGGGGGCGACGGAGCTGCCGCTGCTCGGGCGCATCGTCGCCGGTCAGCCGCTCGAGGCGATCCCCGACGAGACCAGCATCGACCTCGGCGAGTTCTTCATGGGTCCGGGCCGCTTCGTGCTGCGCGTGCAGGGCGACTCGATGATCGAGGCCGGCATCCTCGACGGCGACATGGTGGTCGTCAGGCAGGCCGAGCGCGCCGCCGACGGCGACATCATCGTCGCGCTGATCGACGGCGACGAGGCGACCCTCAAGCGCCTGCGCCACAACCGCGACGGCAGCGTCACGCTGCTGCCGGCCAACCGCGCACTGGCGCCGATGATCTACCCCGCCGCGCGGGTGCGCATCCAGGGCGTGGTGGTCGCCCAGCTGCGCAGCTACAGGTAGCACGACGTCCATGGCGCGCCACTGGGACCGGGCCATCGCCCTGGTCGACATGAACGCCTTCTTCGCGGCGATCGAGCAGCAGGATTTCCCCGAGTACCGCGGCCGCCCGGTGGTGATCACCAACGGGCTGCGCGGCACCTGCGTGATCACCTGCTCCTACGAGGCGCGCAGCTTCGGCATCCGCACCGGCACCCGGCTGCCGAAGGCGAAGGCGCTGTGTCCCGACGTGGTCCGCCTGCCGGCGCGTCCGCACCGCTACGCCGAGGTGTCGACCCGCATCATGGCGGCGCTGGCCGAGGCGATCTCGCCGGACATCGAGGTCTACTCGGTCGACGAGGCGTTCCTCGACGTGACCCGCTGCCAGCGCCTGCTCGGCGATCCGGAGACCATCGGCCAGCGCATCAAGCAGACGGTGTTCGACGCCTCCGGCCTGCTCTGCTCGGTCGGCGTCAGCGGCGACGTGACCACGGCCAAGTTCGCCGCCAAGCAGCAGAAGCCCGACGGCCTGACCGTGATCCCACCGTGGGAAGCGGCCGCACGGCTGCACGACGTGCCGGTGACCGAGCTGTGCGGCATCGCGCGCGGCATCGGCGGCTTTCTCGAGCGCTACGGCGTGCGCACCTGCGGTGACATGAAGAAACTGCCGATCAGCGTGCTCGGGCGCCGCTTCGGCAACCCGGGACGGCGCATCTGGCACATGTGCCAGGGCACCGATCCGACCCAGCTCACCCACGAGGTGCCAGCCCCGAAGTCGGTCGGCCACGGCAAGGTGCTGCCCCCGGCGACGCGCGACCGCGAGTTGCTTCTCACCTGGCTGCTGCACATGGCCACCAAGGTCGGCACCCGGCTGCGGCGCCACGAGCTCGAGGCGCAGCGCTTCTTCATCGGTCTGCGCACCGACCTCGGCTGGATCGGCGGCAAGCCGCGCC
>CBDTVS010000165.1:0-4896 GCA_965364245.1 uncultured Gammaproteobacteria bacterium
ATGGACGAGGAGCGCCGCACCACGGTCAACCTCAAGGAGTGCATCCGCGCCGCCAAGGAACGGGTCATCTTCATCAACACCGGCTTCCTCGATCGCACCGGCGACGAGATGCACACCTCGATGGAGGCCGGGCCGATGCTGCGCAAGGGCGACATGAAGAACGCACCGTGGATCCTCGCCTACGAGGACTGGAACGTCGACGTCGGCCTCGCCTGCGGCATGCGCGGCAAGGCGCAGATCGGCAAGGGCATGTGGGCCATGCCCGACGAGATGAAGGCGATGGTCGAGGCCAAGATCGGCCACCCGAAGGCCGGCGCCAACTGCGCCTGGGTGCCGTCGCCGACCGCGGCGACGCTGCACGCCATGCACTACCACCAGTACGACGTCGCCGCGCGCCAGGCCGAGCTCGAGGCCGGCGGCCGCCGGGCCAGTCTCGACGACATCCTGACCATCCCGGTCGCGACCGCGCCGGAGTGGAGCGACGAGGAGAAGCAGCAGGAGCTCGACAACAACGCCCAGGGCATCCTCGGCTACGTCGTGCGCTGGATCGACCAGGGGGTCGGCTGCTCCAAGGTGCCGGACATCAAGGACGTCGGCCTGATGGAGGACCGCGCGACCTGCCGCATCTCCAGCCAGCACATCGCCAACTGGCTGCACCACGGCGTCGTCACCCGCGAGCAGGTCGAGGCGACCTTCAAGCGCATGGCCGAGGTGGTCGACCGGCAGAACGCCGGCGATCCCTTCTACAAGCCGATGGCGCCGGCGTTCGATGGCATCGCCTACCAGGCGGCGCTCGACCTGGTGTTCAACGGGCGCACGGTGCCGAACGGCTACACCGAGCCGACGCTGCACGCACGACGGCTGGAGCTCAAGGCGATCGGCTGAGCGCACTCTTGAAGCTTCTGCCCACGACGAGAACAGCCATCCTTGCGATGGCTGTTCTCCTGTTGGCGGCCTGCACTTCGGTGCCCGACGGCGTGGAACCGGTGCGCGGCTTCGACCTCGAGCGCTACCTCGGGCGCTGGCACGAGATCGCGCGCCTCGATCATTCGTTCGAGCGGGGTCTGAGCCGGGTCACCGCCGACTACAGCCGGCGCGACGACGGCGGCGTGCGTGTCCTCAACCGCGGCTACGACGCAGCCAAGGGAGCCTGGAAGGAGGCGGAGGGGCGGGCCTACCCGATCGGTGAAACCGAAGTCGCCTCGCTGAAGGTGTCGTTCTTCGGCCCGTTCTACGGCGGCTACCACGTCATCGCGCTGGATGCGGACTACCGCTGGGCGCTGGTCGCCGGACCGAGTCGAGACTACCTGTGGATTCTCGCGCGCGAGCCGCAGCTCGACCCTGCGATCTATGCGCGCCTGGTGGCGCAGGCCGCCGCGGATGGGTTTCCGGTCGACAGGCTGATCAGGGTCGACCACTGAGGGGCAACTCCTGGTCGCGCCGTGGGCGGCGCTCCTACAGTTGCGCTCGTACTGCTCTAGAAACGGGCCCCCAGGCCGCGATCGGGTGCGGCAGAAACGCGCGTCAGGGTGTCTTCGCACGCGGCGCGAAGCGCAGCACCAGGTAGCCGAGCACGCCGGAGAGGAAGGTCCCGGTCAGGATGCCGAGTCGATCGTCGACCGCGTAGTCCGGTCCACCGACCTCGAACGCCAGCGAGCCGATGAACAGGCTCATGGTGAAACCGATGCCGGTCAGCACGCTGACCCCGTAGACCTGGACCAGGTCCGACCCCTTGGGCATCTGGGCGAGCCCGAGCTTGAGGGTGGCCAGGGCGAAACCGAACACGCCGAGCTGCTTGCCGACGAACAGGCCGAGCGCGATGCCGAGTGGCACCGGATCGAGCAGGCGGCTTAACGACATGCCTTCAAGCGAGACGCCGGCGTTGGCGAACGCGAACAGCGGCAGGATCGCGAACATCACCCACGGGTGCAGCCCGTCCTCGACCTGGCGGCATAGGGTTTGGGTGCGGTCGGGCGTGGCCGGTTCGTTGGGGATGAAGAAGGCGAGGGCGACGCCGGCGAGCGTCGCGTGCACCCCGGACTTGAGCACCGAGACCCACAGGATCAGACCGACGACGATGTAGGGCCCGAGGTGCAGTACCCGCGCCCGGTTGATGCCGAACAGCACCACCAGGCAGATCGACGCGACCACCAGCGACGCGACCGACAGGTCCGCGGTATAGAAGATCGCGATGATCAGGATCGCGCCGATGTCGTCGATGATCGCCAGCGAGAGCAGGAACAGCTTCAGGCTGCGTGGCACGCGCGAGCCGAGCAGCGCCAGCACGCCGAGTGCGAAGGCGATGTCGGTCGCGGCCGGGATCGCCCAGCCACGCAGCGCCACCGGGTCGGAGAAGTTGATCAGCGCATAGATGCCGGACGGCACGACGATGCCGCCGATCGCCGCGATGCCGGGCAGCACCACCTGGCGCGGGTCGCGCAGTTCGCCCTCGAGGATCTCCCGCTTGAGTTCGAGCCCGATGACGAAGAAGAAGATCGCCATCAGGCCGTCGTTGATCCACAGCAGCAGCGGTTTTGCGATCTCGAGCTGGCCAATCTGAACCGCGACCGGCGTGCCCATCAACGCGTCGTAGAGCTGCTTGGCGGGGGAGTTCTCGGCGAGCATGGCGAGCGCAGCCGCGATCACCAGCAGGATGCCCGGCGTCGCCTCATGATGCAGCAGGCGGTGAATGCGTTCGTTCATGGAGTCTCCCGGCCAACCCCGGTTGTGTCGGGGCCGTAGCCTAGCACCACCGCCGTGCCCCCCGTACCTGCTGGTTGGCGCGCACGAATGTTAACGCCTGCGAAATTGACCTGACGCAGGATCGGGGGTTGGCAGGGTGGTGGCGAGTCGTGGCAAACTCGTCATTAGGATGGAGATCAAACAAATAACAACGATACTCGCCAGACTGCGCCGCGCTCTCGATGGGCTGGCCCGCTGGCTGGTACCGGACGCCCCGGTCCCGTGCCGGGTGCCGGTACGCCGCACGATCCAGGTGCGGCGCCGACCGCGTCGTCGCTGAAGCAACCCACCCAAGGAACCACCACGTTGGCTGACAAGCCCGTCGTCCTCGTCACCCGTAAGCTGCCACCGAACGTCGAGGCGCGCTTGGAGCGCGACTACCGGCCGCTGCTGAACACGGAGGACCGGCTCTACGACACCGAGGAACTGCTGCGCCTCGCCGACGGCGCCGACGCGATCCTGCCGTGCCACACCGAATCGCTGCGCGCCGAGGTCATCGAGCGGCTGCCCGAGTCGGTGCGCATCATCGCGACCTTCTCGGTCGGCTACGATCACATCGACCTCGCCGCCGCCAAGGCGCGCGGCATCGCGGTCACCAATACCCCGGACGTGCTCGCCGACGCCACCGCGGAGATCACCATGCTGCTGCTGCTCGGCGCCGCGCGTCGCGCCAGCGAGGGCGAGCGGCTGGTGCGTTCCGGCGGCTGGGACACCTGGAGCCCGAGCTTCATGGTCGGCCTGCAGGTCACCGGCAAGCGCCTCGGCATCGTCGGCATGGGCCGGGTCGGCCAGGTCACCGCGCGCCGTGCGCGCGGTTTCGACATGGAAGTCCACTACCACAACCGCAGCGAACTGCCACCCGAGAAGGCGCACGGCGCGACCTACCACGCCAACCTCGAGGCGATGCTGCCGCTGTGCGATTTCCTCGCACTGCACTGCCCGTCCACGCCGGAGACCGTCGGCCTGCTGAATGCCGAGAGGATCGCGCTGTTGCCGGACGGCGCCATCGTGGTCAACGCGGCGCGCGGCACTGTGGTCGACGAGGCCGCGCTGCTCGACGCCCTCGCCTCGGGCAAGCTCTACGCGGCCGGTCTCGACGTGTTCAACAACGAGCCCGACATCGACCCCGAGTTCGCCCGCCGCGACAACCTGTTCCTGCTGCCGCACCTCGGCAGTGCGACCCGCGAGACCCGCGACGCCATGGGTTACCGGGCGCTCGACAACATGGACGCCTTCTTCGCCGGCCGTGAGCCCGGAGACCGGTTGGCGTGACGAACCGCAATAGCAATCCATGAAAAATGACCTAGTATTACTGAGCTAACAACCACAGAGTTGGACCCGCGGATGAACCCCAGGCGGTCGCCGCTTCCGACAACCACCAAGAGAGGAAAGAGCCCATGACAGAGCAGAAGAAACCCGATCAGGTCGAGAACGGCCGCCGCAAGTTCCTGAAGGGCGGTGCCGCCGCCGCAGCCGGCGCTGGCGCCGCTGCTGCCGGCTTCCCGGCCATCGTCAGTGCCGCGGCGCACGGCAAGGCCAAGACGATCAAGATGCAGGCCGCATGGGGCGGTGGCATCTTCCTCGAGAACGCCCAGGCCTACGTCAAGCGCGTCAACGACATGTCCGGCGGCAGCATGAAGATCGACCTGCTGCCGGTGAACTCGGTCGTCAAGACCTCGCAGATGCAGGACGCGGTGCACCGCGGCGTGCTCGATGCGGCCCACTACGTAACCGCCTACTGGTACTCGAAGTCGAAGACTGCCTCGCTGTTCGGCACCGGCCCGTGCTTCGGCTGGTCGGCGCAGGAGATGCTCGGCTGGATCCACTACGGTGGTGGCAGGGAGCTGTTCAACGAGCTGATGGGCAACCTCGGCGTCAACGTTGTCAGCTTCTTCAACAGCCCGATGCCGGCACAGCCGCTGGGCTGGTTCAAGGAGCAGATCAAGGACGCCAGCCAGATGAAGGGGCTGAAGTACCGCACCGTCGGACTGGCCGCGGACGTGCTGCTCGAGATGGGCATGTCGGTCGTGCAGCTGCCCGGCGGCGAGATCCAGCCGGCGATGAAGTCCGGCCTGATCGACGCGGCGGAGTTCAACAATCCGACGTCGGACCGTGACTTCGGCATGCAGGACGTGTCCAAGCACTATCACCTCG
>CBDTVS010000166.1:0-4862 GCA_965364245.1 uncultured Gammaproteobacteria bacterium
CGCAGGTCGGCGACGAAGTCGGCGATCGTGAAGTCGGTCTCGTGGCCGATGCCGGTCACCACCGGGACCGGGCAGGCGCGGATCGCGCGCGCCAGCGCCTCGTCGTTGAACGCCCACAGGTCCTCCAGCGAGCCGCCGCCGCGTGCCAGCAGCAGCACGTCGCACTCGCCACGACGCACCGCCGCGGCCAGCGCGGCGCGCAGCGCGGCCGGTGCCTCGTCACCCTGCACGGTGGCCGGGTAGACCACCACCGGCAGCGCCGGAAAACGGCGTGCCAGCACGTGCAGGATGTCGCGCAGCGCGGCGCCGCTCGCCGAGGTGACGACGCCCAGCTGGCGCGGCACGGTGGGCAGTGGCCGCTTGTGCGCCGGGTCGAACAGCCCCTCGGCCTCGAGCCGTGCCTTGAGCTCGTCGAAGGCGCGCTGCAGGGCGCCGTGCCCGGCCTCCTCCATCGACTCGACGATCAGCTGGAACTCGCCGCGTCCCTCGTAGAGCCCGGCCCGGGCGCGCAGCAGCACCTGCTGGCCGTCGGCCGGGCGGAAGCGCAACGTACGGTTGCGGTTGCGGAACATGGCGCAGCGCACCTGCGCCCGAGCGTCCTTGAGCGAGAAGTAGAGGTGCCCCGACGCCGGGCGGGCGAGGTTCGAGAGCTCACCCTCGATCCAGAGCAGCGGGAAGTGGCCCTCGAGCAGCGTGCGTGCCTCGAGGTTCAGCCGCGACGGGGTGTAGACGTCCCGGTCGGCGGGGGTCGCAGGGCTCATGGGCGCATGATAACGCGGCGCGGCGCGGCGCGGGAGGCGGGCGCGTTACGCCGGCGGCGAGCGGTGCTAGAATCCCCGGCTACTTTTCTCCAGCCGGGTGCCGCTCCATGCTCCGCATCGCCGAAGAATCCCTCACCTTCGATGACGTCCTGCTCCTGCCCGATTACTCCAACGTGCTGCCCAGGGACGTCAGCCTAGCCACCCAGCTCACCCGTGAGATTCGCCTGAGCATTCCGATGATCTCGGCGGCGATGGACACCGTCACCGAGGCGGCGCTGGCGATCGCGATCGCCCAGGAGGGCGGACTCGGCATCCTGCACAAGAATCTGACCATCGAGCAGCAGGCCGACGAGGTGCGCAAGGTCAAGAAATACGAGAGCGGCATGATTGCCGATCCGATCACCATCGGGCCCACGGCGAAGATCGGCGAGGTGCTCGAGCTGACCCGCCGGCACAATATCTCCGGCGTGCCGGTGGTCGACGGTCGGCAGCTGGTCGGCATCGTTACCCACCGCGACCTGCGCTTCGAGACCCGCCTCGACGCGCCGGTCACCAGCATCATGACGCCGCAGGAGAAGCTGGTCACGGTCAAGGAGGGCACCGACCTCGACGAGGTGCGCGCGCTGCTGCACAAGCATCGCATCGAGAAGGTGCTGGTGGTCAACGGCGGCTTCCAGCTGCGCGGCATGATCACCGTCAAGGACATGCAGAAGGCCGAGGACAAACCCGACGCCTGCAAGGACGCCAGCGGCAGCCTGCGCGCTGGCGCCGCGGTTGGCGTGGGTGCCGGCACCGAGGAGCGGGTCGCGGCGCTGGTCGAGGCCGGCGTCGACGTGATCGTCGTCGACACCGCCCACGGCCACTCGCACGGCGTCATCGAGCGGGTGCGCTGGGTCAAGCAGCACTACCCCGACCTGCAGGTGATCGGCGGCAACATCGCCACCGGCGCAGCGGCCAAGGCGCTCGCCGAGGCGGGCGCCGATGCGGTCAAGGTCGGCATCGGGCCGGGCTCGATCTGCACCACGCGCATCGTCGCCGGTATCGGCGTGCCGCAGATCAGTGCCGTGGCCAACGTCGCCGCGGCACTCGAGGGCACCGGCATCCCGGTGATTGCCGACGGCGGCATCCGCTTCTCCGGTGACATCGCCAAGGCGATCGTCGCCGGTGCGCACTGCATCATGGTCGGCAGCCTGCTGGCCGGCACCGAGGAGGCGCCGGGCGAGGTCGAGCTGTTCCAGGGCCGGTCGTACAAGTCCTACCGTGGCATGGGCTCGCTCGGCGCGATGGCCCAGCCGCAGGGCTCCGGTGACCGCTATTTCCAGGAAGGTGCGGACCCCGACAAGCTGGTGCCGGAGGGCATCGAGGGCCGCGTACCCTACAAGGGCACGCTGGTGCGCGTGATCTCGCAGATGATGGGCGGCCTGCGTTCGAGCATGGGCTACACCGGCTGCGCGACCATCGACGAGATGCGCACCAAGCCGCAGTTCATCCGCATCACCAATGCCGGCATGCGCGAGAGCCACGTCCACGACGTGACCATCACCAAGGAAGCGCCGAACTACCGTGTCGACTGAGCCGGTCACCGTGGCGGCAGGCAACATCCACGCCGACCGCATCCTGATCCTCGACTTCGGTTCGCAGTACACCCAGCTGATCGCCCGCCGTGTGCGCGAGGCCGGTGTCTACTGCGAGCTCCACCCGCACGACATGAACCTTGCCGCGCTGCGTGAGTTCGCGCCGCGCGGGGTGATCCTCTCCGGTGGCCCGGCGTCGGTGACCGAGAGCGAAACGCCGCGCGTGCCGTCCGAGGTGTTCGAACTCGGGGTCCCGGTGCTCGGCATCTGCTACGGCATGCAGGCGATGGCCGAGCACTTCGGTGGCCAGGTGGTCAACGCCGATCACCACGAATACGGCTACGCGCAGGTGCGTGCCCGCGGTCACTCGCGACTGCTGACCGACATCGAGGATCACACCACCCCCGAGGGTTACGGCCTGCTCGACGTCTGGATGAGCCACGGCGACCGCGTCGAGCAGATGCCCGAGGGCTTCAAGCTGATCGCCAGCACCGACAACGCACCTGTGGCCGGCATTGGCGACGACGAGCGCGGACTCTACGGCATCCAGTTCCACCCCGAGGTGACCCACACGCGCCAGGGTGCGCGCATCCTCGGCCGCTTCGTGCACGACATCTGCGGCTGCGACGCCCTGTGGAACCCGGGCAATATCATCGACGACTCGATCGCCCGGGTGCAGGAGCAGGTTGGCGACGGCAACGTGCTGCTCGGCCTCTCCGGTGGCGTCGACTCCTCGGTGGTCGCGGCGCTGCTGCACCGCGCGATCGGCGAGCAGCTGACCTGCGTGTTCGTCGACAACGGCCTGCTGCGTCTCGACGAGGGCGACCAGGTGATGGCGACCTTCGCCGAGCACATGGGCGTCAAGGTGATCCGCGTCGACGCCGAGTCGCGGTTCCTCGCCGCGCTCGCGGGGGTCGACGAGCCGGAGCGCAAGCGCAAGATCATCGGCAACCTGTTCATCGAGATCTTCGAGGAGGAGGCGGCCAAGCTGACCGACGTCGGCTACCTCGCCCAGGGCACCATCTACCCCGATGTCATCGAGTCGGCGGGCGCCAGCACCGGCAAGGCGCACGTGATCAAGTCGCACCACAACGTCGGTGGGCTGCCGGAGCACATGAAGCTCACGCTGGTCGAGCCGCTGCGCGAGCTGTTCAAGGACGAGGTGCGCAGGATCGGCGTCGAACTCGGCCTGCCCTACGACATGGTCTATCGCCACCCGTTCCCGGGACCCGGGCTCGGTGTGCGCATCCTGGGCGAGGTGCAGAAGCCCTACGCGGACCTGCTGCGCCGCGCCGACGCGATCTTCATCGAGGAGCTGCGCCGCCACGAGCTCTACGACAAGGTGAGCCAGGCGTTCGCGGTGTTCCTGCCGGTGAAGTCGGTCGGCGTGACCGGTGACGGCCGCCGCTACGATTACGTCGTGGCGCTACGCGCGGTCGAGACCATCGATTTCATGACCGCGCGCTGGGCGCATCTGCCCTACGAATTCCTCGACCTCTGCTCGCGGCGCATCATCAACGAGGTGGCCGGGATCTCACGGGTCGCCTATGACATCTCGGGCAAGCCGCCGGCGACCATCGAGTGGGAGTGAGCCTGGCGGCCGGGGCCCGGCGAGGTCCGGCATCGGCGGCGCGAAGGCGGGCGTCAGCTGCGCACTCTGCGCATGCACTCGTCGAAGGAGATCTCGCCGGCCTGGAAGGCGGCAACGACCTTCGCCTGGTCGGGGGTCGGAGCGGCGCGATCCTGGTCGGCGTTGCACAGCCAGGCGGCCTGTTTCGGCGGGGTCGCGGCCGGTCCAAGCATGGCGCCGTCGCTACAGCCGGCGATGAGCACAGCGGTGATGATCGGGACGAGCGAGGTGGTCTTCATATCCGTCTCCCAGTCAGGTCTTGTCCAGGGTGCCGCGGCATGCTCGGCCGGACAGCGCATGATCGCGTCGATGGTCAGCCCATTATCGTCCAGCCGCGCCCGGGGTGCGAGGTGACGGGGTTGCAACATCCGCATCGCGGCGTGCGGTCGGCCCGGACGTCTCGCCACGCGAGCGCTACCCGATGAACCTGCAGGTCGACGACGACTACTGGATGGAGCGGGCCCTGACGCTCGCGAAGCAGGGCGCCGCTGCCGGCGAAGTGCCGGTCGGCTGCGTGGTCGTGCATGAGGGGGTCGCGGTCGGCGAGGGCTGGAACCGGCCGATCGGCAGCCACGACCCGACCGCGCACGCCGAGGTGGTCGCGCTGCGCGCGGCCGCGGCGCACCTGGGCAACTACCGGCTGGTCGATACCACGCTCTACGTCACGCTCGAGCCGTGCGTGATGTGCGTCGGGGCGATCGTCCACGCACGCGTGGGGCGTCTCGTCTACGGTGCGCCTGACCCGAAGACCGGTGCGATCGAGAGCGCCTTCCGCCTGCTCGACGACGACCTGCACAACCACCGTGTGGCGGTGACCGGTGGGGTGCTCGCCGAAGCCTGCGGCACGCTGCTGCGCGATTTCTTCCGCGCGCGCCGGGTCAGAATGCCAGCGGAGTG
>CBDTVS010000167.1:0-4855 GCA_965364245.1 uncultured Gammaproteobacteria bacterium
ACATCGTGCACCTGGTGCTCGCGCGACTGCCGGACGCCCCCGCCGGGAGCCGGGGCATCAGTATGTTCGTGGTGCCGAAGTTCCTGCCGGACGGGGCAGGTGGCCTGGGTGAACGCAACGCCGTTTCCGTCGGTGCCCTCGAACACAAGATGGGCATCAACGCCTCGGCGACCTGCGTGCTGAACTTCGACGGCGCGACCGGCTGGCTGGTCGGCGAGCCGCACGCCGGCCTGCGCGCGATGTTCACGATGATGAACGCCGCGCGGATCTTCGTCGGCGTGCAGGGGCTCGGTCTCGCCGAGACCGCCTACCAGAACGCGGTGAGCTACGCACGGGAGCGCCTCCAGGGTCGCGCGCTCAAGGGCGCGGCCGCGCCGGAGCGGCCGGCCGACCCGCTGACCGTGCACCCCGACGTGCGCCGCATGCTGCTGACCATGCGCGCCTGGGTCGAGGGCGGGCGGGCACTGGTCGGCTGGGTGAGCAGCGCGCTCGACACCGCCCAGCAGCATGCCGACCCCGAGGCGCGTGCCGCGGCCGACGACTTCGTCGCGCTGATGACGCCGATCGTCAAGGCGCTGTTGACCGACCTCGGCTCCGAGGTGACCAACCTGGGCGTGCAGATCTACGGCGGGCACGGCTACATCCGCGAGCACGGCATGGAGCAGCTGGTGCGTGACGCGCGCATCACCCAGATCTACGAGGGGGCGAACGGCATCCAGGCGCTCGACCTGGTCGGACGCAAGCTGCCGGCCCGCTACGGTCGCCTGTTGCGCCACTTCTTCCACCCCGTGCAGGCCTGGGTCGAGGCGCACGCGGACGATGCAGAACTCGCGCCCTACGTCGCACCGCTCGCCAAGGCCCTGGGCCGGTTGCAGCAGGCGTCGCTGCTGATCGCCGCGCGCGGCGCGACGGATCCAGACGAGGGTGCTGCCGCGGCAAGCGAGTACCTGCGGCTGTTCGGGCTGGTGGCGATGGCCTACCTCTGGGCGCGGGCGGCGGCGCTGGCGCGCACAAGGCTCGACGGGGACGAGGCGCCGTTCTATCGCGCCAAGCTCGACACCGCGCGCTTCTTCATGGAACGTCTGCTGCCGCAGGCCGGGGCGCTGCTGGCCGCGATCGCCAGCGGCGGTCGCACCATGATGGGGTTCGACGCCGACCGGCTGTGATACAGGTAGGACGCGCCCCATGGCCGGTCCCGTCTGCCGTGTCGGGGCCGGCATTGCTTTAGAATGAGCCCCTGCAGCTCACCCGGGAGATAGCGAATGGAACGCGAGTCGATGGAGTTCGACGTCGTCATCGTCGGCGGCGGTCCCGCCGGGCTCTCGGCCGCCTGCCGGCTGATGCAACTGGCCGCTGAAGCCGAGCGCGAACTCTCGGTCGTGCTGCTCGAGAAGGGCTCGGAGATCGGCGCCCATATCCTCTCCGGTGCGGTGATCGAGCCGCGTGCCCTCGACGAGCTGTTCCCGGACTGGCAAGAACAGGGTGCGCCGTTGCTGACCCCGGTCGATGACGACGAGGTCTATTTCCTGAAGTCGGCAGACAAGGCGGTGCGGGTGCCGGGCGCGTTCGTGCCCAGGCCGATGCACAATCGTGGCAACTACGTCGCGAGCCTCGGCAACCTGACCCGCTGGCTCGGCGAGCAGGCCGAGGCGCTCGGCGTCGAGATCTTTCCCGGCTTCCCGGCGGCCGAGATCATCTACAACGACGACGGCAGCGTCGGTGGCGTGATCACCGGCGACATGGGCGTCGGCGCCGACGGCGAACCCAAGGAGGGTCACGAGCCCGGCATGGAGCTGCGCGCCAAGTACACGCTGTTCGCCGAGGGGTGCCGCGGCCATCTGGGCAAGCAGCTGATCGCGAAGTTCGGCCTCGATGCCGACGCCGACCCACAGCACTACGGCATCGGCCTCAAGGAGCTCTGGGAGATCGACCCGGCCAGGCACAGGCCGGGCCTGGTGGTGCACGGTGCCGGCTGGCCCCTGACCGAGTCGGGCAGTTCGGGTGGTTTCTTCCTCTACCACCTGGAGGACAACCAGGCGGTCGTCGGGCTGATCGTCGACCTCAACTACACCAACCCGAACGTGAGCCCATTCGACGAGTTCCAGAGGATGAAGCACCATCCGCTGATCGCCGGCCACCTCGAGGGCGGCAAGCGGGTCAGCTACGGCGCACGGGCGATCGCCAAGGGCGGCCTGAATGCGCTGCCGCGGATGACGCTGCCCGGCGCGCTGCTGCTCGGCTGCGACGCGGGCACGCTCAATTTCAGCAAGATCAAGGGCACCCACACGGCGATGAAGTCGGGGCTGGTCGCCGCCGAGACGGTGTTCGCGGCACTGGGCGAGGGCGAAGCCGAAGCCGGGGGCGCCGGGCTCACCGCGTTCGGCGAGGCCTTCCGTGCCAGCTGGGCGTGGGACGAACTCCACCGCAGCCGCAACTTCGGCCCGGCGCTGCACAAGTGGGGACCCTATCTCGGGGGGGCGTTCAACTACGTCGACCAGAACTGGTTCGGCGGGAAGCTGCCGATCACGCTGCATGACACCAGCGAGGACCACCTCGCGTTCGATCCGGCAGCCACCCGCCAGGTGATCGAGTACCCGAAACCGGATGGCAAGCTGAGCTTTGACAAGCTCTCCTCGGTGTTCATCTCCAACACCAACCATGAGGAGGACCAGCCGGTGCACCTGCGCCTGGCCGATGCCGAGCTGCCGATCCGGGTCAACCTGATGATGTACAACGCGCCCGAGCAGCGCTACTGCCCGGCCGGGGTCTACGAGATCGTGCGCGACGACGACGGCAGCAATCCACGCCTGCAGATCAACGCGCAGAACTGTGTGCACTGCAAGACCTGCGACATCAAGGACCCGTCCCAGAACATCACCTGGGTCGCCCCCGAGGGCGGCGGTGGGCCGAATTACCCGAACATGTGACCCGCGCTGGATGGTTCTACGGGGCGCATGTTCTTTTTGACACTAAATCCCGAGAAAGATTAGAATTCGCCTCTTATGCACGCGGCCTTGCCGGACCGAATCGACCCCGCCCGACTGGCGGTGCAGGGCGCCCGGTTTGAGGGCCGCGTTGCGTTGCAGACGATGGAGCGGCTGGTGCCGCTGCTCGCCGGTGAACCGGGCGAGGCCGAGGTGGAGATGGAGTTTGCCGTCGACACCCGCGGTCTGCGCACTGTCCACGGGCGGGTGCGTGCCGAGCTGCTGCTGACCTGCCAACGCTGCCTGGAACCGGTGGCCGTCCAGGTCGACGGAGCGTTCCACCTTGCGGTCGTGGCGTCACAGACCGAGGCAGGGCGCCTGCCGGAAGGGCTCGAGCCGCTCGATTGCGACGCGGATGGGAAAGTGGCGACGGCGCTGCTGGTCGAAGACGAGATCCTGCTCGGGCTGCCGCTGGTCCCGAGCCACCCGGATTCCGGGTGCAGGCGTGACGAGGTGCGCTGGCAGGGGCAGGAAGGGGCGGTGACGGAGAACCCGTTCAGCGTCCTGAAGGAATTGAAAGACAAGCGTCGCCAGGATTGACGGCGACCCCAGGAGAGACGGCATGGCTGTTCAACAGAATCGCAAGACCCGGTCGAAGCGCGGCATGCGTCGCGCCCATGATGCGCTGCGTGCGCCCACCTTCGCCACCGACCAGACCACCGGCGAGACCCACCTGCGTCACCACGTGAGCCCCGACGGTTACTACCGCGGCCGCAAGGTGGTGGCGGAGCAGGACGAGGATTGACGCCAGCTGTAGCGCGCATCCGATGCGCTCACCCATGCCGGCACCTGTCCGGCACGCCACGCTGAGCAGCCGATGAAGCCGTCGGTCACGATCGCCCTCGACGCGATGGGTGGCGACCACGGTCCGGGTGTCGTCGTGCCGGCGGCACTGGAGATCCTCGGCCGCTACGCCGACGTCAGCCTGGTGCTGGTCGGCGACAGCGCGGCACTCGAGGCGGCGTGCGGCGGCGGCCTTGCCCGCTTCGGTGAGCGGCTGCGTATCCACCACGCCTCCCAGGTCGTCGGCATGGACGAATCGCCGGCCACCGCACTGCGCGGCAAGAAGGACTCCTCGATGCGGGTCGCCATCGACCTGGTCAAGGGGGGCGACGCCGACGCCTGCGTCAGCGCCGGCAACACCGGCGCGCTGATGGCCACGGCCCGCTTCGTGCTCAAGACCCTGCCCGGCATCGATCGCCCGGCGATCATCTCCGCGATCCCCTCGATCCGCGGCCACACCCACGTGCTCGACCTCGGCGCCAACGTCGATCTCGACGCCGGTCAGCTGTTCCAGCTCGCGGTGATGGGCGCGACCCTGGTGCGCGCCGTCGACAACCTGGAGCGGCCGCGCGTCGCCCTGCTCAACGTCGGCGAGGAGGAGATCAAGGGCAACGAGGAGGTCAAGCAGGCGCATACGCTGCTGGCCGCCAGCGAGCTGAACTACATCGGCTTCGTCGAGGGCGATGACGTCTACACCGGCGACGCCGACGTCGTGGTGTGCGACGGTTTCGTTGGCAACGTCGCGCTCAAGACCAGCGAGGGGCTGGCGCAGATGATCAGCCACTTCATGCGCCAGGCGTTCGAGCGCAACCTGCTCACGCGCCTCGCCGCGCTGGTCGCCGCGCCGGTGCTGCGCAGTTTCAAGCGGCGTATCGATCCACGCCGCTACAATGGCGCGATCTTTCTGGGCCTGACGATTGCCGCACTGGCCTTTCCCGTCCGTCGCATGGTGCTTTGGGTATCCGAGCACGGACTCGATTTCGATTTGCTCCTCGGCGATCGCTTTGGTATCCACGGTAAATTTGGGCTCTGTAAAGGTGCCACCGACGATGATCGGAACCATTACACCACGGCGGTCTTCTTGATCG
>CBDTVS010000168.1:0-4848 GCA_965364245.1 uncultured Gammaproteobacteria bacterium
AGCCTGCCGCGCATGCCGTTGACCGGTCCGCCGTTTCTCGACGAGGTCGACGTCGTACGTTTCCGTGCCTGGATCGAGGCCGGCCTGCCGGAGGGGAGCCCGCGACCCGCCACGGTCTGGCGCAAGCCCGCCGCGAAACCGTCGCCCCTGCCGCCGCCGGGTACGCCGGTGACCTGGAACGAGGTCGCGCCGCTGTTCGCGACCCGCTGCGCGAAGTGCCATACCGACGGCGGGTTGCTCGGCGATCCCCCCGAGGGGTACCGGTTGACGACCTATGACGAGACGCTCGCGAGCGGCGAGCGTGCCCGCGTGGTGCCGGGCAATCCGCCCGCCAGCGAGTTGCTGCGCCGCCTGCGCGGCCAGTCGCTGCCGCGCATGCCCTACGACGGACCGCCCTATCTCGATCCGGCCGAGATCACGCTGGTGGAACGCTGGATCGCCGACGGCGCGCGCGATGGGCAGGGGCGCGCGGGCACCGTTCCAACGGGTGCGGACGTGCGCTTCGAGGGCACGCTCGGCAACGCCTGGCGGGTGGATGATCTGCCGCTGCGGGTCACGGCCGCGACCCGTATCGACAAGCGGCCGGGACCCGGCGACCGCGTCGAAGTGCGCGGCCGGGTCGCCGCCGACGGCACCATCCACGCCGAACGCATCAGGCGTCGCTGACGTGGCCGGCCGTCTCACGGGTTTTGCCTGGCCGCTAGCGGCGCTGCCGTCACCTCTCGGGTACGCCTGGGCGAGCGTCGAGGTGAGCCGCTACGAAGGCTGGGGTCAGTGGGCCGCGGCGCCGCTGCTGTTGGTGCCGCTCGGTTACGGTGCGCTGCTCGCACTGGGTGCCGCCACCGCGGCCTGGTGTGCCCGGCGTGCGGGACGGCCGAACCGCCTGGCATGGCTCGCCGTAATGATCGCGCTGTTGCCGTGGTTGCACGTGCTGGCGCGCAACCTGGGGCGCTGAGATGAGCGACATCGACGCCGGAGCGGACGGCCGCGAACAGCTCGTGATCTCGCAGCGCGTAGCGATTCCGCTGCAGGAGATCGAGCTTGCGCCGATGCGCGCGAGCGGCCCGGGTGGCCAGAACGTCAACAAGGTCGCGACGGCCATTCACCTGCGATTCGACATCAACGCCTCGTCGTTGCCGGAGATCTACAAGAGCCGCCTGCTGGCGCTGCGCGACCGGCGCGTGACCCGCGACGGGGTGATCGTGATCAAGGCCCAGGGGCAGCGCACCCAGGAGGGCAACCGCGCGGACGCGCTGGAGCGACTCGCCGAACTGGTGCGCGGCGTCACGACGGTGCAGAAGAAGCGTGTGCCGACCCGGCCCACCAAGGCCTCGAAGACACGCCGGCTCGACTCCAAGACCCGTCGCGGTCGCACCAAGACGCTGCGCGGCAGGGTCGACGACGACTGACGCGGTTGCGCGCTTCCAGGGCCTCGGGAATGATCGGGTCACGGTTCCGGTCCGCTACCGAGCATCAACCAGGAGAGCACGATGAGTGACGAACGCGTGGTCACCCTGCTCGAAGAGCTGCGCGACAACCAGCGCCAGCAGCTCGAGCGTCAGGCCGAGGCCCTCGAGCTGCAACGTCACCAGGTCGAGATGGTCGAGCGCCAGCTGGAACGCAGCGAGACGCTGCAGGCGCGCGCCGAACAGCTGCAGGAGAAGAGCGGTCAGCTGATGGAGCGTGGCCGCAAGGTGTTCCTGGTGGTGATCCCGCTGTTGTTCGCGCTCCTCGTCTACGTCAGCTGGCTGCTGTTCTTCTGAGGCCGGGTAGGTGGCCGCGATCTTCGCCTTCCGATGCAGCTGTTGCGGCGAACTGCACGAGGGCTCGCCGAGCATCGGCTTCGACGCGCCGCTGCACTGCGCCGAGCTCGACGCGGCGGAACGCGAGGCGCAGGTCCGCCTGGGCAGCGATCTGTGCACCATCGACCACGACGACCATAGGGACCATTTCGTGCGCGCCTGCCTCGAGATCCCGATTCACGGTCACACCGAGCCCTTCGTCTGGGGCGTCTGGGTTTCGCTCAGCGCGGAGAACTTCGCCCGCTACCGGGACACCTGGGAAGCGCCCGAGACCACAGACCGCTACTTCGGCTGGTTATGCAACCGCCTGCCGGGTTATCCCGACACGCTGAACCTGAAGACCATGGTGCATCCGCGCGGCGACGGTCTGCGTCCCTGGGTTGAACTCGAGCCGGGCGACCACCCGCTGGCTATCGACTACCACGAGGGGCTCAGCGTGGCCCGTGCCCAGGCCCTTGCCGAGCAGATGCTGCACCAGGGCGGGGACGGCAACGCATCCTTGGTTTGAGGGGCATCATCTATGCTTGGCCCGGACGTGGACGCACCATCAACGCCAGGGGATCACCGGATGGACTGGTCGGCCTACCTCGAACTGAAACTCGGGCAGCTGTTCCCCGAGCCCGAGCAGCGTGCCACCGCCGAGGCCGAACTCGGTCGCTACGGCATGGGCGATTACGAGAAGGAGGTGGAGCGTGTGCAGCTCGCGATCCTGAAGCTCTCCGGAAGCGATCTCGAGCGCCTGCGCGCGAATGTGCGCGCGGCCAAGGGCGACTACCGCGATGTGCTCGCCTGGGCCGAGTACCCGGGCCAGATCCGCGCCAACAGCTGGCGTCTGCCGGAGCCCGAGCGCGAGCAGTTGCGCCAGGCTGACCTCGCGCAGTATGCCGCCTGGCTCGAGGAGTAACGGGTGACGTTTGCCCTCGACCCGCGCCTCGTCAACGACACGCACCACCTCGGTTCGCTGCCGCTCAGCGAACTGCTGCTGATGAACAACGCGCTGCTGCCGTGGCTGATCCTGGTGCCGCGCGTTCCCGAGATCGAGCTCTACCGCCTGCCGGTGGCGCAGCGGCGACAACTCGACGACGAGACCGCCGCGGTCGCGGCGTTCGTTGCCGGGGCATTTGCGGTCGACAAGCTCAACGTCGCCGCGATCGGCAACGTGGTCGCGCAGCTGCACGTGCACGTGGTCGGACGGCGCCGCGACGACCACGCCTGGCCCGGGGTCGTCTGGGGACGGCCCGAACGCACGGCCTACGCACCCGCGGCGGTGGAGGAGGTCCGCTCCCGCGTCGCCTCGGTGCTGGGCGCGGACTTCATCCCGGCGGAGGAGGGCGCATGAAACAGCTGCTGGTCTACGGCGATTCGCTGTCGTGGGGCATCGTACCCGACACCCGCCAGCGCCACCCGTTCGAGGTGCGCTGGCCGGGGCGCATGGAACGCCTGCTCGCCGGGCGCGGGCGCGAGGTGCGCGTCATTGAGGATTGCCTGAACGGCCGGCGTACGGTGTGGGAGGACCCGTTCAAGCCGGGTCGGCGCGGGCTCGACGGGCTGGGCCAGCGCATCGAGGTGAACTCGCCGCTGGCGCTGGTGATCCTCGCGCTCGGCACCAACGATTTCCAGTCGATGCACCCGCACAATGCCTGGCACGCCGCGCAAGGTGTCGCCGCGCTGGTCGACGCGATACGCAACGCGCCGATCGAGCCCGGGATGCCGGTGCCGCCGATCCTGGTGATGGTGCCGCCAGCGATCACCGAGCCGCGCGGGACCATCGCGCCGAAGTTTCTCGGTGGCGCGCCCAAGTGCGCCGGACTCACCGAGGCTTACCGCGGCGTCGCCGAGCAGCTGGAGTGCGCGCTGTTCGATGCCGGCGACGTGGTGACCGCAAGCGCGGTCGACGGTGTGCACCTCGACGCCGAGGCCCACCTGGCGCTTGGCGATGCGCTGGCCGACGTGGTCGAGGCGCTGGTCTGGCCAAAGTGAGATGGCGGAACCGGGGAGGCCGCGGTGATCGAAGCACCCACCCTGTAGCTAGCGCTTCAGCTCGACGTATCCGCTGTCGGACCGAAGTCCGACCTACAATGCGGCATGGCGCCAGCATGCTTTGGAGAACCCGCTGTTGAGCACGCGTGACAAAGGCAAGACCCCTGAGCGGCTCGAGCGCGTCGTCGCCGACGCCCACCGTGAACGCCTGCGCCGCGAGCAGGACTACCGTGAGCGGGCGCTCAAGCTCTACCCGTGGGTCTGCGGGCGCTGCGGGCGCGAATTCACGCGCGCCAACCTGCGCGAGCTGACGGTCCACCACCGCGACCACGACCACGACCACAATCCCCCCGACGGCAGCAACTGGGAACTGCTGTGCGTCTACTGCCACGACAACGAGCACCAGCGGCGCGAGGAGGCGCTGGCGCGAGGCGGCGGTGGCGACGCCGGCGATGGTGTGAGCACTGCGACCCACTCACCCTTCGCCGAACTGCAACGGCTGATGAAAAACCGGGGCCCGGACTCGTGAACGGAGCGGCGCCCGACGCGACGGAGATCGCCTACCTTCGAGATCACGCGCTGACATCGGCCGAATTCACCGGCCTGCTGCGCAGGTCGGGACTCGATGCGCGGCGCCCGGTCGACGACCCCGAGACGATCACGGCGATGCTGGCCCACGCCAACCTGACGATCACCGCGTGGCGTGACGAGCGTCTGGTCGGGGTGGCCCGTTCGCTGACCGACTACCGCTACTGCTGCTACCTCTCCGACCTCGCCGTCGACCGCGATGAGCAGCGTCATGGCATCGGACGGGGGCTGGTCGCGGCGACCCGCGCCGCCCTCGGACCGCGCTGCATGCTGCTGTTGCTCGCCGCGCCGGCCGCGGTCGACTACTACCCGCACATCGGTTTCGAGCGCCACGCCCAGGCCTGGATGGTGCGCGATGCTGGCCACGACGGGGACGCGCGATGAAGGGCGATCACCCGCTGCGCAGGGCCCTCAACGACGAGGTCCACGCCCGGCCCTACGAGCTGCTCGCGGCACCGCTGCGCCTCGAGCACTTTGC
>CBDTVS010000169.1:0-4829 GCA_965364245.1 uncultured Gammaproteobacteria bacterium
GACGGCCTGCAGCCGCTGGGCGAGCAGCCTCTTGTCCATGTCGCGTGCCAGGGCGATGACCATCGCACGGGTCTCACGCGAGGCCTGGAGTTCGCGCGTGAGCAGCGCCTGGTTCGACTCGAGCGTGGCCAGGCGACTCTCGATCTCGAGCAGACGCGTGTCGAGGCGGTCGAGCATCGTCGCGAACCCTTCACGCAGCCAGCTGCTGCCGGGCGCAGCCGGCGGCGTGGCCATCGCGGCGGGGCGGCTCACGCTGGCGGCGGCGGGCTCCGACCCCGAGTCGTCGCCCGAAGCCGGGTTCTGGTCACCAAGAAGCGCGGCGCGCTGCTGCTCCATGCTCTCGATCTGCGCGGTCAGCTCGGCCGTCTGCTTGGTGATCGCCGTCAGGCGCTGCAGCAGCGCATCGCGTTCGTCGAGCGTCTCCTCGAGTTCCCCCTGGGCGGCACGCGCCCGCGCGGTCAACTCTTCATCGGTTCCCATCGAGCCGGTGTTGTTAACGACGGCCTGCATGCCATCCGCCTGCTCGGCAGGGTTGAGCTGCTCGTCTGTGGCCTGCGTCGGAGCCTGGACCACCGCCGGTTCTGGCGTCAGCAGGTTGCCATGCAGCCAACCGCGTGCCGGGGCATTGCCCGGGATCGACACCTCGACCCATTCGCCGTCACGACCGATGCCGATGACCGGGGTGTCGCGCGGCAGCTTGCCGATCACCTGGTGGTCGGTGCCGGGGCCGGCCCGCAGGTTCGCGGTCTCGACCTTGACGCGCCTCGCCGCGGTTTCGAGCTTTGCCTGCAGCGCGGCCACGCGGTAGGCCGCCTCGATATGGCC
Source organism: uncultured Gammaproteobacteria bacterium (assembly GCA_965364245.1). Taxonomy (GTDB): domain Bacteria; phylum Pseudomonadota; class Gammaproteobacteria; order QNFN01; family QNFN01; genus QNFN01. The sequence continues at coordinate 826 of CBDTVS010000169.1, forward strand.
CTGCTCGGCGGCCTCGCCGTACCAGCGCAGCGCCTGGCCGCGGTCGTTGCTGACGCCGCGGCCGAACTCGTAGAGGTAGCCCAGGCTGTACTGGGCGTCCGCGTCACCCTGCAGGGCCGCCTTGCGGTACCAGTCGGCGGCGCGCGCGTCGTCGCGCGGCACGCCGTCGCCGCTCGCGTACATCGCGCCGAGGTTGATCTGTGCACGGCTGTGGCCCTGGTCGGCCGCGAGTTGATACCACGTGCGGGCGCGTTCGAGGTCCTGATCGATGCCGCGCCCACTGGCGTACATGTAACCGAGGTTGTACTGGGCGTCGACGTGCCCCTGCTTGGCGGCGTTGACGTACCAGTCGACGGCGAGCCCGTCGTCGCGCTCGACCCCGGTGCCGGTCGAGTAGAGCACGCCGAGCGCGAACTGGGCGTCGGCCAGGCCGTTGTCGGCGGCGCGCCGGTACCAGCTGGCGGCCTGGGCGGGGTCCTGCGCGGTGCCGATACCGCTCGCATAGAGCTGGGCGAGGCGGTACTGGGCATTGCGGTTGCCGTCGATCGCCAGCTGCTCGAAGCGGGTGAACGCGGCGGCGTTGTCGCCCGCCGCGAGCAGAGCCTCCGCCTCATCGTAGGGCGCGGCGAAGGCCGGGATGGCGGTCAACATCAGCGTCAGCAGGAGGGCGAGGGCTCGGGTCGGCATGGGATCTCGTGGCAAGCGGTCGAGGTGACCATGTTAGATGATCCGCCGGCCGGCCTGCCAGACAACGGAGCAAACCGACCGCAGTACGGTCTAAGCTGTTCGTACTGCCAGATCCGGTCGCCCGATCCCCGGGCGGGCCGGCACGGGAGGACCCGCAATGCACATCAAGAACCCGATTCGTGGAACCCTGTTCGCCCTCAGCCTGCTGCCAGGGCTCGTCCTGGCCTGCGGCCCGGACAGCGCCAAGACGCACATGGGCACGCTCAACGGCGTCGACAGCGGCAACGGGACGTTCTCGATCATCGATGCCGAGACCCGCGCCAACCTCACCTTCCACGCCGCGCCGGACCTGCTCGACGAGCTCTCCGGCGCCAGCGGCATGGTGAGCGTACGTTACGAGGCGCTCGGCGACACGCTGACGGCGATCGACGTCAGCCGCTGATCCCGGCGCCCTGCGCGGAATCTCAGGCGGGGGTCCCGGCGAGCCAGTCGCGTACCGCGTCGATCTGCGCGGGGTCCATCAGTGCCGGGGCGTGACCCACCCCGGGCCACTCCACGACGCTCAGGGGTGGACCCTCGGCCTGCATCCGCTCGACCGTCCCGGGCAGCAGCAGGTCCGACTCGGCGCCGCGCATCAGCAGCACCGGGCACTGCACCGCGTGCCACACGGGCCACAGCTCGATGTCGGCCTGGACCGCGGCGAACGCCGCGGCGATCCCGGGATCGTGGCCGAGTCGCCAGCGGCCGTCGGTGTCGCGGCGTGTGCCGTGCTCGGCCATGTGTTGCCACTGGGCGTCGCTGAGCGCACCCCAGCCGGCCTGGATGGTGCGCAGGTAGGCGGTGGCCTCGTCCAGGCTGTCGAAGGCGAGATCGAGGCCAACGTAGCCACCGATCCGTTCTAGCGCCGCGAGCGGCACGTGGGGCCCGACGTCGTTCAGTACCAGGCGCCGGATGGGCGTGTTCGGCGTCGCGGCGAGCAGCAGGCCGATCAGGCCGCCCATCGAGGTGCCCACCCAGTCGACCCGGCGGGCATCGAGGTGGGCGAGCAGGGCGGCCATGTCGCTGACGTAGTTGGCGTAGTCGTAGTGGGCCTTGTCGGCGTGCCAGTCGCTGCGCCCGCGGCCGACGATGTCGGGGCAGATCACGCGGTAGCGGTCGGCGAGCGCCGCACCGAGGGCGTCGAAATCACGCCCGTTGCGCGTCAGCCCGTGCACGCAGACCAGCACCTCCGGGTTGTCGTCCGCGCCCCACGCGGTGTAGGCAACGCGGTGGAAGCCGGCCGGGCCGAGGGCCATGAAGTCGTGTTGACGCATCGTCTCTCCTCGCGGTGCGAGGGCCACTCTAGCAGGGTCGCAGCCTCACCGGCCACGCGCCTGATCCCGGTCAAGCACAACGGCCGTTCGCCCGGGCGCGGGCCGGTATGATGCCCACTCAAGCGACCCGACGACCCGGAGTGACGATGGACCAGGCGACCTCGACCGACCCGGCCCGCCGCGAGGCCACCGCGAGCGAGGCGTTCCGCGTCGTGCTGGTCAATCCCTACGAGCTCGGGCGCCAGCCGTTCGCGCTTGCCGAGCCTGCGGCCTGGCTGCGGCGCGCGGGTTTCGCGGTGACCTGCATCGACCTGTCGCGCGGCAAGCTCGACCCGGATCTGTTCGACGGTGCGGGGCTGGTCGCGATCTTCCTCGGCATGCACACCGCCACGCGCATCGCCATGGAGCTGCTGCCGCGGCTGCGGGCACGCGTACCCGACGCCCACCTTGCGGCCTACGGTCTCTACGCTCCGCTCAACGAGGCGCTGCTGCGTGATCTGGGCGTGGTGTCGCTGTTCGGCGGCGAGAGCGAGCCGGACCTGCTCGCGCTCGCCGAGGCGTTGCGCGACGGCGAAGAGCCCGAGCCGGTCAACGTGACGCGGACCACGGCTGTCGAGTTCGTGGTCCCCGATCGTGGCGACCTCCCGCCACTGGCGAGCTACGCCAAGCTCAGGCTGCCCGACGGCGAGGAGCGGGTCACCGGTTTCGTCGAGGCGAGCCGCGGCTGCAAGCATCTGTGCCGCCACTGCCCGGTGGTGCCGGTCTACCGCGGCAGGTTCCGCATCGTACCGATCGACGTGGTGCTGGGTGACGTCCGCCAGCAGGTGGCCGCCGGGGCGCGTCACGTCTCGTTCGGCGACCCCGACTTCCTCAACGGTCCAACCCACGCGCTGCGCGTCATCGAGGCCCTGCATGCCGAATTCCCGCAGTTGACCTACGACTGCACGATCAAGGTCGAGCACCTGGTGCGCCGCCCCGAAGTGTTGCCCCGGCTCGCGGCGACCGGCTGCCAATGGATCACCACTGCAGTCGAGGCCCTCGACGATGCTGTGACTGAACGACTCGCGAAAGGGCATACGCGTGACGATTTCGTCGCCGCGCTCGACGCCGCGCGCGCGGCCGGCGTGCCCCTCGCGCCGACCTTCGTGCCGTTCACCCCTTGGAGCGGGCTCGAGGCGTACGTCGGGCTGCTGCGTGGCCTGCTCGAACTCGGCCTGGTCAACAGCGTGCCGCCGGTTCAGCTGTCGATCCGCCTGCTGGTCCCAGACGGCTCGCTGCTTCTCGAACTCGACGGGTTCCGTGCCACGCTCGGTCCGTTCGACCGGACCACGCTCGGCTACCCGTGGCGCCACCATGATCCACGCGTCGACGCGCTGCAGCGGCGGGTCGCGGCGATCGTCACCGACGGCGAGGCCGAAGGGCAGGCGCGCGCGGCGATCTTCATGAGGGTCTGGAGCGCTGCACACGCCGCGCTGGGGATCCCCGCCCCGGCGCTCGACGGCGCCGATTTCGGGCCGGTGATCCCGGCGCTGGACGAGCCGTGGTACTGCTGCGCCGAACCGACCGAGCAGCAGCTGGCGTCGTTCTGAACGAACAGCCAGCCTCTGGGTATGTTGCGACTCGGTACGACCCGCGTCGTTTGTCGGACTGAAGTCCGACCCGCAAGGGACTGGTTGGGCTTGAGTGTGGGTCGGGTTTCGGCCCGACAAGACGGTGATCGGACGGACTAAGTCTGACCTACTAAGGACCTGGATGGATCGCAGTGTGGGCTGGACTTCGGCCCGACAGGGCGGTGAACGTCAGATTGTAGTCAGAGCTACATGGGGCTTGACGGGTTTCAGTCTCACGCGTCCTCTGCCGGTCCCCGTTGTGCGTCGTTGACCTGGGCTGCAAAGTAGTCGTCGGCAGCCTCGAGTGAGACCGGTTGCTCGTCGGCATCGACCAGCGGCTGCTCGTAGTCGTTCCAGCCACGCAGCCCGGTCTGCAGCGAACGCACCGAGGCGA
>CBDTVS010000170.1:0-4820 GCA_965364245.1 uncultured Gammaproteobacteria bacterium
TCCCGGTCCGAAGTGAAGAGGAGCGGTCGTGCGGTCGTGCCTTCGGCCAGCAGCACGTCAGCCGCGTCGCCGTGACGGATGAATTGCGCGCGGATCTCGTTGGCCGACTGGACCTGGAAGTCGAGGTTGCGGCATGCACGCCCGGCGGCGCGACCGAGCCACAGCGGGTCGATGTAGTCGGGTCCCTTCTTGTACGGCTGCACCGCCAGACCGCGCTGCACGAGCGCGGCGCACAGGCCCACGCTGACACTGGTCTTGCCCGAGGACTTGCTGGCGGCGGTGACGAGGAAGCGGGCCATCGATACGGCGCGGCCGGGGCGCCGGCTGCTCAGTCGTCCGCGACCGCGGAGCTGGGCAGCGCGTCGGGCAGGAACGGCAGCACCCGGACGCCGACCAGCACCAGCAGCAATGCCAGCGCGCCTCCGCCGAGACCGAGGCCGAGCTCGGGCAGCGTGGGGGCGTAGTGGATCGTGGCGCCATCGAAGAAGCTGCTCGAGACGTCCATGCCGGGGAACAGTTCGAGCGGGATCGACTGGCCGCCGATGATGGTCACGTACATGGTGGCCAGACCGCCGAGGATCACCAGCACGCAGGCGGCGAGCATCGAGGTGCAGTCGCCGCGCAGCGCCGGGTTGAGCAGCAGCCACATCGGCAGCAGGCTGCCGAGCAGGATCTGGCCGATCCAGAACGCCTGGGTGATCGTGCCACCGTCGCGCAGGATGAACATCTCGGCGGCGAGGTGCTCGGCGGCGTAGAGGTTGGTCAGGTGCTGGGCTGCGGTGAGCAGCAGCGCCGCGGCGATGAAGGTGCCGAGCAGCACGCGCAGGCGGCCGAGCAGGGCGGTATCGAGTTCGCGCCCGGTGCCGCGGAACAGGGCGGTGGTGACCAGGATGAAGATCGCCTTGCCGTAGACCAGCGACAGCGCGATGAACAGCGGCGCCATGATCGCCGCGTCGTACGCCTCGCGTGCGACCAGGAAGCCGAAGATCGACCCGGTACCGGTGGTCAGCACCAGGCGCCAGACGAAGGCGAACAGTCCGACCCGCTTGGCGTGGTCGCCGACCGTGCTGTCCATCAGCGTCCACAGGTAGGCGGCGATGATCAGGAAGAAGCCGTTGTAGAGGAAGATGTTCCAGGCAAAGATCGATTTGAAGTTGTAGGTCGTCATCGCGACGATCAGGCGGTCGGGACGGCCCAGGTCGAGCACCAGGATCATCAGGCCGCCGGCCAGCAGCGCGATTGCGAGCAGCCCCGAGATACGCGCCAGCGGCTTGTAGGAGAGCTTGCCGAACACCGAGCCGATCGACGCGACGTTCAGCGCGCCCGAGGCGGCGACGATCAGGAACACCGCGAACACGTGCGGCAGCCCCCAGACCACCTGGTTGTCCATGCCGGTGACATGGTGGCCCTGGTGTTCCATGAACCAGGCCGCGCCGAGTCCTGCGGCGAGCAGCGCACCGAGCAGCCCGACCAGCAACAGGTAGCCCTTGCTGGTGTCGACTTCGAGGTAACGGGTACGCATGCGTCTCGTTCCGGTTACAGGCCGCGGTAGCGGACGCCGACGTCGAGGCCCAGGTCGGCACGTACCTGCGTCGTCGGGAAGGTGGCCAGGGCCTGGTGGATCGGGCTGCGCGGGTCGTTGAGGTCGCCGAACAGCAGGGCGCCACCGCCATCGTGGCTGCACGCCTCGACGCAGGCGGGCGGCTGCCCGGCATCGACCCGGTGCACGCAGAGCGTGCAGCTCTCGACCGTGCCCTTGCCGCGCGGCGAGTGGTGTTTCTGGTCGCTCAGGTCCTCGTGTACGAACGAGCGTGCCTTGTACGGGCAGGCCATCATGCAGTAACGGCAACCGATGCAGATGTGCTTGTCGACCAGCACGATGCCGTCGGCGCGCTTGAACGAGGCCCCGGTCGGGCAGACGTCGACGCATGGCGGCTCGGCACAGTGCTGGCACATCATCGGCAGCGACACCCGGCGCCCGGTCGAACGGTCGCGCAGCTCGATCTTGCGGATCCACTGCGCGTCAGTGCGCGGGCGGTCATGCCCCTCCCAGCCGTGCTCCTCGCGACAGGCATCGACGCAGGCGGTGCAGTCGTTGCACTTGTGGGTGTCGACCAGCAGTCCCCAGCGCACGATCGACGTGACCGGCTCGGCGTCGGGTTTCGCCTCGGCGATGCGATGCAGGAACACCCCGGGCGCGAGCGTCAGCGTGCCAGCGGCGACGGCACCGCCGAGCAGGCGCCTGCGGTAGCGGTCGATGGGCTGGTCGCTCACCGCGGCGTCTCCATCGCCAGCCCGCGACCCCAGGCCCCGGCGCCGGCCACGCCCTTCACGCCCTCTTCGGGGGTACCGGCGTGGCACTGGAAGCAGTCGATCTTCACCGCCGCGTAGCGGTGGCAGCTGACGCAGAAGTGCTGCGGATCGTCGAGCGTCACCGGCTGGCCTGCCGCATCGACCGCGTGGCAGTTGATGCAGTTGCGCAGGCTCTGGCGCTTGGTGCGGATGCCGCGATGCACCGTCTCGTCACGCTGGTGCAGGATCAGTTCCATGTGGTTGCGGCGCATGAACTCGACCGGCTCCACGCACTGCTCCGCGGTCCCGCTGTCGATCACCGGCAGCGGGACGCGTCCGCCGTCCTCGGCGGCCGTCGCCGGCAGCGTCGCCAGCAGCAGGAGCAGGGCGGGGAGCAGGTGACGCATGGTTACTCGCCGAGCGCCATCTGGATGTAGCCGGTCGGGCAGACGTCGGCGCAGATGTGACAGCCGATGCACTTGTCGTACCAGGTGTCGACGTAGCGCCCGAGCGACTGCTCCGACTTCTTCTTCTTGTAGACCGCATCCTGCGGGCAGTAAACCACGCAGGCGTCGCACTCGAAGCACTGGCCGCAGCTCATGCAGCGCTTGGCCTCGGCGATGGCCTGCTCCTCGAGGTAGCCGCGCAGGCGCTCCTCGAAGTTGCCGAGCACCTCGTCGGCGCCGATGTGCACTTCCTCGCGCTTGTTGCGCGGTTCGTGGTTGAAGTGGCCGAGGAACAGCTTGTCGTGCGGGATCACCTCGTTGGCCGAGCGATCCTCGAAGTTGTGCAGGGCGAACTCGGCGTCGTCGGTACCACGTACCTCGCCATGCGCCTCGGCGAGTTCCTTGCCGTGCTCCTTGAGGTAGTTGAGCATGTTGAAGCGCACGCCGTCGTACTTCGGTCGACGCTTGAGATCGCTGCCGCGCAAGTACTGGTCGATGCCGTCGGCGGCGACGCGCGCCTGGCCGATCGCCGTGGTCAGCAGGTGCGGGCGCAGGATGTCGCCGGCGACGAAGTGGTTCGGACGCTGCGGCGAACGGTAGTTGCGGTCGGAGGTCATCAGGCCCTTGCCGTTGTCGAACTCCTCGAAGCCGCTGAAGTCGCCCACCTGGCCGATGGCCGAGACGATCAGGTCGGCCTCGATGTCGTACTCGGTGCCCGGCACCGGAGCGCGCTTGCCGTCGACCTCGCCCATCTCGGCGACGCGCAGTGCCACCGCGCGGCCGTTGTCACCCATGACGACCTCGACCGGGGCCAGGTTGCCGCGGATCTCGACGCCCTCGCGCAGCGCGTCCTCGATCTCCTTCTGCGCGGCCGGCATGTCCTTGACGTCGCGGCGCGTGATCAGCATGACCTCGGCGCCCTGGCGGGTGGCGGCCGAGGCGACGTCGTGCGCGGTCTGGCCGAGCACCACGTACTCGGGGCGGTCGCTCTCGTTGATGGTGGTGATGTGACCGAGGCGGCGCGCCACCGAGGCGACGTCGATCGAGGTGTCGCCGCCACCGATGACCACCACACGGCCGGCGACGTGCTGCAGGCGACCGTCGTTGAAGGCGTTGAGGAACGCGACACCGGTGATGCAGTTGACCGCATCGCCGCCCGGGACGGGCAGGGCGCGACCGGACTGGGCGCCGATGCCCCAGAACACCGCGTCGTATTCTTCCTCGATCTCGGCCAGCGTGACGTCGCTGCCGATGCGCGTGCCCATGCGCAGCTCGACGCCCATGTCGATGATGCGCTGGATCTCGCCGTCGAGGACGTCACGCGGGGTGCGGTAACCGGGGATGCCGTAGCGCATCATGCCGCCGAGCTCGGTGTGCTCGTCGAAGATGGTGCAGCCGTGACCCATCTGGCGCAGGAAGTAGGCGGCGGCGAGGCCGGCCGGACCGCCGCCGACGATGGCGACCTTCTTGCCGGTGTCCTTGTCGGCCTTCGGCAGCGCGAGCTTCTGCTGCAGACCCCAGTCGCCGACGTACTGCTCGATGGCGTTGATTCCGACGTAGTCCTCGACCTCGTTGCGGTTGCAGCCGTCCTGGCACGGGGCGGGGCAGACCCGGCCCATGACCGACGGGAACGGGTTGGCCTCGACCATGCGGTAGAAGGCGTACTGCTGCCATGCCATCTCGCCCGGCGCCTTGTCGATGCCGCGCGCGATGTTCATCCAGCCGCGGATGTCGTGGCCCGACGGGCAGCTCGCCTGGCAGGGCGGGGTGCGCTGTACGTAGGTCGGGCACTTGTGCGTCCAGCTCGCCTGGAAAATCTCGTCGCGCCAGGCATTGGGCTTGCTGTCGCCGTCCTGGTAGCGACGGTAGGTGTGTTTCTTCATCTCGTCGGTCGAGGCGGCCATGGTCTCCTCCTGGGTCGAACTTGGTGGTTCGTCCGTTAGTCTTTGGTTCCGAGCTGGATGGCGTCGCCGACCAGCTGATGGACGCTGACGATCATGTCCATCGGCATCCCGTACATCGGCAGCACCTTGCTGAACTGGCTCTTGCAGATCGCGCAGATCGCCGCCATGTGGGTGACGC